>JAEZRL010000162.1 GCA_023440945.1 Bacteroidota bacterium | reverse complement strand
TAGACAGCTGATGGACTCATAAACGGCGTTGAAACAATCGCTTGGTGTTGATGCAGCAATAACCGGCATAGGGCATTCGCCATTTCTTCCATAATAAGCCTGGAGCAGGTCGCTTTGTTCTGTTTTTGTTGGTAAACCCGTTGAAGGGCCGCCACGCTGCACATCAATGATTAATAAAGGAATTTCGAGCATCACGGCCAAACCCATTGCTTCCGTTTTTAAGGCCATTCCCGGACCTGAAGTTGTTGTAACGCCAAGACTTCCGCCATAAGCTGCACCAATTGCTGCGCTTATACCTGCAATTTCATCCTCTGCCTGGAAGGATCTGATGCCAAAACTTTTATGCTTGCTTAATTCGTGTAAAATATCGGAAGCAGGAGTGATGGGATAAGTACCGAGAAACATCGGCAAACCACTTTTTTGAGAAGCGGCGATAAGTCCGTAAGCCAACGCCTGGTTACCCATGATGCTTCTATAAGAACCAGGAGGAAGTTTTGCCTTTTCTACGCGATAACGGGTTGTAAAAGTTTCCGTTGTATCGCCGTAATTATAACCTGCCTGTAAAACCTTTATATTGCTTTGAAGGATGGTTTCTTTTTTACCAAACTTTTCTTTTAAGAAGTTGATCGTATTATCGAGTTTGCGATTATACATCCAGTAGATAAAACCAAGCACAAACATATTTTTTGCACGATCTTTTTCTTTGGTGCCGAGATCGGTAAATTCTTTTAATGCTTCACGTGTCATTTTGGTAACATCCATTTTGATCACATCATAAGCATCAAGACTGTTGGTATCTAAAGGATTAATGCCATCGGCATAATTGGCGAGACGTAAATTTTTTGCATCAAAACCATCTGTGTTAACAATTATTTTACCACCTGGTTTAAGAGATTTCAGGTTTACTTTTAAAGCGGCGGCATTCATTGCCACTAAAACGTCACACATATCACCCGGCGTATAAACCCTGTCTGAAGAAAAATGCACCTGGAAGCCACTCACACCGGGAACTGTTCCCTGCGGGGCACGTATTTCGGCCGGAAAATCAGGGAAAGTTGCCAAATCAATTCCAAGCAAAGCTGTATTATTTGTAAACTGTGTACCAGTTAACTGCATACCATCACCGCTGTCGCCGGCAAACTTTATAACTACATCCTGCAAAACCGTTTCTCTTTTATCCATGTATTCCAATTAAAAATCACGCAAAGTTAGGGCAACAGCAGAAGGTTTATTTGCGATTTATGGTAATTGAATTGTAAAAAGCCCGAAGAGGAGAGAAGAAGAAGGTGGAAATTTTGGAGGAAGCAAACAAATTTCAAAAACAAAATTTAAAACCTGCAAACAAAACGTGAATTCATTATAATACATCTTATTTTGCAGTAATTTTAGTATTCAAAAAATTTGAATGAATTATGGCACTTTTTCAATCAGGTAATCCAACTCTAACCGAGAAAATTTTCAGCAAATCCGTTGACCGCACCAACCAGGGCGTTATGACCGTAAGAGGGGCCATTAATAAATTTGGCTTTCTTATGCTGATGGTAATTGCAGGCGCAGCTTACACCTGGAACCTATATGATTCTTTTAAAATTCCTACCATGCAAACCTTTATGTGGGTTGGCGTTTTTGGTGGAATGATAACCGCATTCGTAATCATATTTAAACCACAATGGGCCGGATTTTTATCACCATTATATGGCTTGCTCGAAGGGTTTTTTATCGGCGCCATTTCGGCCATTATTAATGCAGCTTTTGCACAAAAATATCCGGGCATTGTTTTACAGGCAGTTGGTTTAACTTTTGGTGTGTCGTTAGCAATGTTCCTGTTGTATAATTTCAGGATCATTAAGGCAACGCAAAAGTTCAGATCAATTATCATTGCTTCAACAATGGGCATCGCTATTTTTTATCTTATCACCCTGGTGTTAAGAATGTTCAATGTGGACCTGCCTTTTATGTATAATGCAAGTCCGTTAGGCATTGGTATTTCTTTGTTTGTAATAGCTATTGCTGCCCTGAATCTTATTCTTGATTTTGATATGATAGAAAAAGGTGCAGAAATGGGTGCACCAAAATATATGGAGTGGTATGGCGCTTTTGGTTTGCTTGTAACTATCGTTTGGCTGTACATCGAAATCCTGAAATTATTAAGCAGGATAGCCAGCAACAGAAGCTAAAAATTTTATAGGTTAATGAATCAAAAAACCGGGCTTATTATTAGTCCGGTTTTTTGTTTTTTATGTGGCTCATCTTCGTTGTGTATTTATTCTAAGATTCAGCCAATAAATTTTAATCTGCTTGACATAGAATGTAAGGTGATTGTCTTTTAATAACAGCAAAGACTCTTTCAATTATTTTACATCGTATAACATTAAGTGCACTCACCCCAGAATTCACAACCCGATTCGACAAGACGGAGCAGAAAAAAATTTTAATCAACAACAGCGTTTGCAAATTTTTTTTCACCACAATTACTGCATTTGTATTCTTTGTTTTTTTGTTCTTTTCCACAGTTAATGCAAACAAAAACATTTTCAACTTTTTTCTGCCTGTTTACAAAATCCTTATCAAAATCAGGCAGAAGAGATAAACCCGGTTTCCCACTACTGTCTTTTATTAAAGTAAAACTGCCTGATGCTTCAAAATACAAACGCTTTACATTGCCTAAGCTTTTTAATCCTTCGTAACGTAATTGTGCAAACACCCTTTCTCTCGAAACTCTTGTCTGCAGCATTACGGTGGGTTGCAAAACTCCATCACAAACCAGTTCTCCAATATCGCCCTGAGATATTCTTTCAAATCTTTCACTTCTGGTGAACCGTTTTGCGATCAAGCGTTCGCCTATAACTATTATTATAGCTATTAATAAACCCGGTAATAAACCTCGGTCGGGAGCTATTATAGGTACACCAATAGCCGCAGCCAAGGCCACAAGAGAAGCCATCTCGTTGCGACTTAACTGCGATGACATCCTTTTCCCCATTAAACGCATACAAATCACTAATACAAAGTAAAAAAAGATACCACGGAAAACCAGTTCGATATAAAATTCGGCGGGTACATTGCCGAATAGAATGCGTTTCCAATCGCTTAAATGTATTTCAAAAGGTTCCATGAATTAAGATTTAAAGAAGAGCATGATCCCATTTACCTTCACCACAAACAGGACAGCGTTCATCACTTTTTTTAATTGCCTGTGTATAACCCAGCTGCAACAAGCCATTAAACTATTATCGCCGTATTCCACAGTATGAATGCTATGAATAGCAGGATCAGTAGTGGGCAGAACTGACAGCCCCGGTCTTGCTTTTTGAGCTTTATAAAGGGAGAATAAACCACATGCTTCAAGGTACAGTCGATCTATTGTTCCTAACTGGTACACTCCTTTGCTTCTTATTTCGGCAAACAGTTGTTCTCTTGGTATTCTTGAGCTATCCATTTGTTCAAGTTGCATTACACCGTCCTTTACGAGAATAGTAAGATTGCCTTGTGTAAGTCTTTCTATTTTTGGGTTTTTAACCCCCCATCCCGTTAACCACTGTTGAAGAAACAAAATGCAGAAAAGCAGCAACACACCTTGCATAATACCTCTGTCCGGCAGTTGCATGGGCGCCGCCACAATAGCACCTAATGTTAGCATAACAGCAAGTTCTGTAAGCGTTAACTGACCAGTCATTCTTTTGCCCAATAGTCGTATTATTATCAGCAATAAAATGTAAAGCAAAACGGTTCTTATAAAAACTTCTATTAAGAAATTCGGGAGGAGCATTGCCGATCAAAATTCTTTTGATGTCTCCCAGTTTAATATCACTCTTATCCATGGTGAAAGATTACTTTGCCAAATGATAAAATCAAAAAACAGACCATGGAAACCGCATAGTAAGTAGTTTATGAAGAGGTGTTCTCTATCAGCTAAATATGATTTTCGAAGAATAGAATGGTGTGAAAAATGAAGAAATTTTTTTCTCAGCCTGAGCAAGCAAATGTTAAGAAAGATAGCAGGGAAGCTGTTCACTCAATGTTGTTGAATAAAGAACAAAGCGGTAAAGAGTGCGACGCAAGTGAAGCATAATAGTAGTATAAAAACCTTGGCTCATAAAAATGCATAACAAAAAAGCCGTTTCGATTTCTCAAAACGGCTTTGTATTTTTTCCTTTTCCCACTTAGGGGATTAGGCGTTATTCAAACTTAAGATCCAAACCTAAGCCTCTTAATTCATGAACCAATACGTTGAATGATTCAGGAATACCGGCTCTTGGAATGTTATCACCTTTTACAATGGCTTCGTAAGTTTTTGCACGTCCGATAATGTCATCTGATTTGATGGTTAACAGCTCCTGCAAAATATTAGAAGCACCATAAGCTTCAAGCGCCCACACTTCCATTTCACCAAAACGCTGTCCACCAAATTGTGCTTTACCGCCTAAAGGCTGTTGTGTAATCAAGCTGTATGGTCCTATTGAACGGGCATGCATCTTATCATCAACCATGTGGTGTAGTTTGATCATATAGATTACACCAACAGTTGCTTTTTGATGAAAACGTTCACCTGTTTCCCCATCATACAGATGTGTATGACCCATTGAAGGAATGCCTGCTTCTACGCAATAATTTGCAATCTCTTCCGGTGAAGCACCATCAAAAATAGGTGTTGCGAATTTAACGCCCAGCTTTTTACCTGTCCATCCGAGAATGGTTTCATATATCTGCCCGATGTTCATACGTGAAGGCACGCCTAACGGGTTCAACACTATATCAACCGGTGTTCCGTCTTCCATAAAAGGCATGTCTTCTGCACGAACGATCTTCGCAACAATACCTTTGTTTCCGTGACGACCCGCCATTTTATCACCCACTTTCAACTTACGTTTTACAGCAAGGTAAACTTTTGCAAGTTTCAATACGCCTGCAGGTAATTCATCACCTATAGAAATATTGAATTTCTCTCTTTTATATCTGCCTAACTCTTCGTTATACTTGATATTAAAGTTGTGCAATAAAGTGTTGATTTGATCATCAATTGAAGCATCGCCTGTCCAACCTAAAGGATTTACATTCTGGTAATCGATCGCACTTAAATTCTTTGCATTGAACTTAGCGCTCTTGCCAATCAGCATTTCACCAAAGTTGTTGGTAACGCCCGCAGAGTTTTTATCGCGAAGCAAAGTTTGCAGTTTGCTCAACAATAATTCCTTGATATCTTCTACATTCTTTTCGTGAACTTTTTCAACTTTTTCAAGCTGAGCTTTTTCACGGAGCTTACCATTCTTATCCTTCTTTGCGCGTTGAAAGAGTTTCTTATCAATCACCACACCTTCTGTTCCGTTTGGAGCTTTCAAAGAAGCATCTTTTGCATCACCGGCTTTATCGCCAAAGATGGCACGCAACAGTTTTTCTTCCGGTGTTGGATCAGATTCACCTTTTGGTGTGATCTTACCGATAAGAATATCACCTTCACGAACCTGCGCACCGATACGAATGATACCATTCTCAT
>JAEZRL010000148.1 GCA_023440945.1 Bacteroidota bacterium | reverse complement strand
TCGTAAATATTTTCGTGGATGATAGTATGATTTAAACCAAGCTCTTTAAAATGCGCCACTATTTGATGAACAGAAGCAGTAGTTGATGAAAAACGAAAAGAACCAGTATCAGTCATTAAGCCAGTGTACAAACAAGTTGCCACATCAAGGTTGATCTTATCTGTATGGCCTGATTCAACTATAAAATCATACACCATTTCACAGGTAGAACTTTTATACGTATTGCTAACGCCGTAATCAAATGCTTCTTCCTGAGGCGCCTGGTGATGATCTACCATAACTTTTGTACAACTTGCTTCCTTTAAATAAGGCTCCATTGATTTGGTACGATGCAGCACATTAAAATCAAGGCAGTATAAAACTTCTGCTTCTTTTATGCATTGCAAAGCCTGATCTTTCTGCTTCTCAAAATCCAATACTTTATCACAACCCGGCATCCAGTTTAAGAATTGCGCCCAATTGGTTGGAGAAATAACTGTAACGCTATGACCTAATTGTACAAGTGTGTGATACAATCCCAAACTGGATCCCATTGCATCGCCATCGGGTTTTTGATGTGTTGTAATAACAACTTTATGCGGAACTGCTAACTGTGGATAAAACTCTGTAATTGCCTGCATAGAATGGCGGCAAAATTGCGCTTTCTAAAGCATTCATTCAAATCTAATTTTGGCTACCATAGAGTATTAACCAATCTTTTGTATAAAGAGAAAAAGTTCGAAATCATAAATTCGAAATTTTAGAAAAATACAAGTGTTCTTCCAATAAGCTATCAACATTCCAACCTTGAACTCAAGAAGAACTATTGCTTAAATAACAAGCTTATTCTCTTGAGAAAATGAAAGAGAAAAATTGCAATCATTTTGTTTTTGCATTCCTAAAAATTTGTGTTTTACGCTCAATCATTACTTTTGCGCAAAATTAAAAGTGAATGAGTAACAGAACTTTTACGATGATCAAACCTGACGCAACTTCAAAAGGGCATACCGGAGCAATTATAGATCAGATATTAAAAGCAGGTTTTAGCATTAAGGCCATGAAATGGACAAAGCTTACAAAAGAACAGGCAGGCGAATTTTATGCAGTTCATGAAGAGCGGCCGTTTTATGGAGAGTTGGTTGAATTTATGAGCAGTGGTGCTATTGTCGCAGCTATTTTAGAGAAAGAAAATGCAGTAGCAGAATTCAGAAAGTTAATTGGTGCAACAGATCCGGCTAAAGCAGATGAAGGAACCATCCGCAAAAACTTCGCATCTTCTGTTGGCGAAAACGCAGTACACGGAAGCGACAGCGATGAAAATGCCGCTATCGAGGGCAATTTCTTTTTCTCAAATCTGGAAAGATTTTAACATTCCTTAAAAACTTAATAGTGTTTTTTTGGGAATTGTTGATTATGTTTGTGCCAGATAGAGAACAACAAGTTCTCAACTGTATTATCAAAAGAAATTTAAACAGAAAATCATCAATGGCATGATTTTCGTTTACAAACTCTGTTTTTTAAGGGTTTAGGGTTGAAAAAGGGGTACCTGCTCTCAGGAACCCCTCTCTTTTTTATCCCCTTTCTGTTTACTTCAACACCTTATATAAGCTGCCGCCTTTGTTAAAAATCCGCTCGATCTTTTTTTCTGTGGCAGCATCTTTTTCAAGTGGTGGTGCATGATGTGGTTTTATTCTCGCATCAATTATCAATGGCCCGTTGCAACCCCAGTGTTTGAAATGATAGAAACTTTCAATCCCGTATATGTCATGAGATGGATTACATCTTGTAAATGTCACCCATAAAAAATTAGGCAGGTTATAAGAAGTAAAATCTGCATCATCACAAATGATAAAAAGCGGAGTATTTTGTAATGCCGATAAATTGTCTTTTAGTTGTTCGTTTAAAACGGCAATTTCATTTTTTGTTTTGTTGTAATCAATAAATTTTTTTAGCTGCAAACAAACAACACCAGGCATGATCATTTTTACATTTACAACAGCGGGTAGGTTTTGCAAACAGGATGGTAACTGCGTCGATAATTCTCTCTTCGCATCACCATAAGCAGCAAACACTACTTTACTACCGCTGTTTAAATCTGTACCCGAATAATCCAGCGTATCAATCGTAGTATTTGTATAAAAATGAACATCACGGGTAAGATCAATTCTCTCTAAAACAAACTGCAAAAAGAGCTGAACATTTTGTGCTGATAATTTGTTTGTTTCATCTGCAGTTATAAATAAAAACTTAGCAAGACTTAACTGTCCTGTTCCTAAAATATGATTGGCAATGGTTAATATTTCAGCGGGTTGTTTTGTTTGCAGATAAGGGGTATATCTTTCACTTCCTATTGCCAATAATAAAGGATGGACGCCTGCTGCATCAACTGCATGAACTTCTTTTAATCCAGGTATTTCCTGCTGAATAGCGGAACCTGTTAAAGCATGAATCAGTTCACCAAAACTCGTATCTTCCTGTGGCGGTCTTCCAACCACTGTAAAAGGCCAGATCGCATTTTTCTTTGCATAAACTTTATGTACATGCATTACAGGAAAAGGATGTTTTAAACTATAGTAACCTAAATGATCTCCGAACGGGCCTTCGGGTTTATTTTCATTTGGATAAACTTGGCCGGTTATAACAAAATCAGCATCTGTGCTGATGCAAAAACCATCTTTATAAACATATCTGAATCTTCTTCCACCTAAAACACCGGCAAAAGTAAGCTCACTTATTCCTTCAGGTAAAGGCATTACGGCAGCCAAAGTATGCGATGGTGGTCCTCCGGCAAATACACTTACTTTCAAAGGCACCCCTTTTTTATTCGCAGCATTTTGATGTACACCAATTCCCCGGTGCAACTGGTAATGTAAGCCAACTTCTTCATTCAGTTTATAATCATTTCCGTTTAACTGAATACGGTACATACCAAGATTTGCATGCATAATACCCGGCTTATTTACATCCTCGGTATATACTTGTGGAAGCGTTACAAAAGCACTGCCATCTTTGGGCCAATGATGTATCAAAGGAAGATCACTTATTTTTATTTCCTGTGCCAGCACTTGTTTTGATGAAGGATTTTTTAACGGCAAAGCTTTTAAAGCTGCAAGACCTGCAGAAAAATTTTTAAAAGGATTTCTCAGTGCTTTTAAAGGGTCGTCTTTTAATTCGATCAGTTGCTGCACGAATGTAAATGTGTCTCTGAAAATAAATTTGCTTCGTTCTAAAGTGCCAAAAATATTTGATGCAGCACGAAAAGAACTGCCTTTTACATTTTGAAATAATAAAGCAGGGCCACCCGCTTCATGTACTCGTAAATGAATTGCAGCCATCTCGAGGAAGGGATCAACCTCCTCTTTTATTCTTACCAGGCGACCATTTTTCTCGAGGTCATTTAAACATTCTTCTAACGATGAATAATGCATGAATAAAGATAACAGTGAAGCAGCAAAGTTAGTTTCTAACTCACATTTAAGTTTATCATGCAAGGACTGTTTAGAAGAAGTTTATGTTATTATAATAATGACCTTACTCAATTAAGATGAACATTAATTGAAAGACGTTTCAGGTTGTTATTAATGATCTTCAATCGCTTCTTTACTTCAGCTTCATATCTTCAATTACACTGTTTATTTTATTTGAAAGTTGTATATACGTTCCGTCAAATTCATCTTTGTTTGCAAGATTTGTATGCACACTGAAATAAAATTTGATCTTTGGTTCTGTGCCCGATGGCCTTGCAGATATCTTCGTTCCATCTTCTAATATAAATTGAAGCACATTGCTTTTGGGAAGATCTATCTTCCATGTTTCGCCGGTTTGTAAATTCTTGCCTTGCTGTAATTCATAATCCAGCAACTCAACAACAGGCGAACCATTTATTTCTTTGGGCGGATTATTGCGGTAGCCCGTCATCATTTCTGCGATCTCTTGCTGACCACGCATTCCTTTTTTTGTTATGCTGATAAGTTTCTCTAAATAAAATCCATATTCAACATATAATTCAATCAGCTTATCATACAAAGTCTTTCCTTCATTCTTTACATACGCTGCCATTTCGCACAAGAAGGCAACCGCAGAAACAGCATCTTTATCGCGCAACTGATCACCTATCATCAAACCAAAACTTTCCTCACCGCCGATGATATAAAATTCTTTTCCCTCTTTCTCTTTTATTAATTCAGCTATCCATTTAAAACCGGTTAACACATTGTAACAAGCTACGCCATTTGCTTCTGCTATCTTATCAATCAAATCGGTTGTAACAATGGTTTTTATCACCATGTCGTTTGGTCTTGCAATACCTTTTGCTTTACGTGCTTCTATCATATAGGCACAGGCAAGTACAGCAGTTTGATTGCCATTCATCAACACCCAGGCGCCTCTATGATTTTTTATGGCAATACCAACACGGTCTGCGTCAGGATCGGTTCCGAGCAAAATATCCGCATCTATTTCTTTGGCTTTTTTCAAACCAATACTCATTGCTTCACTTTCTTCAGGATTTGGATAAACAACCGTAGGAAAATTTCCATCAGGCACCTGTTGTTCTTCAACAACGGTAACATTGGTAAAACCAAATGCTTTCAACACTTGCGGTACAAGCATAATACCCGTTCCATGTATCGGCGTATAAACAACTTTTAAATCATGTTGCTTTTCAATCACCTCAGGATAAACGCTCAGGCTCTTCACCATATTAATGTAAGCTTCATCAATATCCTTCCCTAGGATGGTAATATTTTTTTCGCCGCCACTGAATTTTACATCATCCACACTTGCTATTGCTTCTACTTCTTTTATAACATTTTTATCATGCGGAGGAACAAGTTGGCCGCCATCATTCCAGTATGCTTTATAACCATTATATTCTTTTGGATTATGCGATGCTGTGCATATAACGCCACCATTACATTTTAAATAACGAATAGCAAAAGATACTTCCGGCGTGGGACGCAGCGATTCAAACAAAAATACTTTTATACCATTTGCTGCAAAAACATTTGCCACCGTTTCGGCAAAAAACCTGCTGTTGTTGCGGCTATCATGACCCACCACCATTTTTATTTCCGCATCGCCATAGGTTTTCTTTAAATAATTCGCAAAACCTTGTGTAGCCATGCCTACAGTGTATTTATTCATGCGGTTGGTACCAACACCCATTAAACCACGTAAACCACCTGTACCAAATTCAAGATCCTTATAAAACGATTCGGTTAATTCATCCGCACCTTCTTTTTCAAGACGTTTAATTTCCTGTTTTGTGGCTTCATCATAATTACCATTCAGCCAGGTGTTTATTTTGTTTTCTATTGCAGCATCCATAAACTAATTTTTTTATAACGACAAGTTTAAGCATAATTCATCATTCTGCATTAGTCGCAGGCGTGGAAATATTTGCACAAAAACAAATACACTCAAACTTTTATTGTAATTTTTATTTAACCAACTGCATTACTACTATTGCGCTTTGGTTGTGTCACTCACTTGTACGTCCCAAACTTTATTGAGCAAATCATTCTTTATTTTAAAGCTTTCAGTAACATTTTCATTTGTGTGTTCCATGCTTTTTTCCTAGTTGCAGTTGATGTTCTTTACCAACTGCTTCCATTCATTTAGGAGTGATGACAACGGGAAAGCTTTGAAGATATATGAGGTTTTAGAAACCTCATATATTTAATTTCAATCCCATTTCAGGTGAGAGTAGTTGATATTGTTTCTATTTGAATTTTACAAAGTCAACGTTGGAGTACTCATGAAGCTATGGCATATGAAGAACTTCAACTTCAATGAATCACAAAAGAAAAATAGTGATTAAAATCAAATGCCTAAGGTTCAGCCGCAATTTTATAAACACACTGTTACCTGCTGGCTTTCGTCAGTCTAATATTTGTCTGTTGAAAAGAACTTTTATGCTTTTAAGAATGTCATATCTCTGCTGCCCTAAATATTTAATTGGTGTCAATGCGTCTTGCATTTCATCAAGGTTTGAATAATAAAAACTCGAAATCTTTTCAATAAATTTTTTGTCTCTAACAAGATAGATAACCCGATAAGTTCCACTCCTTGACCTTTGAAAAGTGTCTATAAAACCGTCAAAGTAGTTGAAGTCATATCTTCGCTTACGTCTTATAAAAATATTTGAAAAGATTATTTTCTTCGCTGAAGTGTCAATGGTAATAAAGTTTGCGTCACGCCAAGCTTGTGAGCCAAACAACAATACTCCAATCATCGGAAAAGCAAATTGGAAGAGTTGGGCTTTGAATGTCGGCATAGACATTTTAATGATTGTAAAACCAGCAAACGTTTGGGAAAAAGCTGATAATAGCAATGCCAACATGAAAAGTGTCATGATAAGCATTAGCCGAAATCCAAAGGTCTTGTTTTGTGATTTTATCATATAGTGCAAAAAATGCTTGCGCCAAACGTTGACGGCTTGCTGCTGTGCTGGTATTTTATAATTGTCAGCCTGGCAACTGAAGCCCATTGAAAAACTAAAGTACAAAATATATTCTCTTGTTCATCTGCGTTCTGTCAGCCGAAACTGAAGCTGATAAGCGATACAAAAGTTGATGTTGCGTAATGTCTGCCGGCATAGAAGCAAACCGATGTTAGCGATAGTACTTCCGTGGTTAATGTTTTTTCAATTCAGACATGTTGTAGATCACTTTGCTGCTGTCAATTGGCACATTACAACGAAGAAGAGAGGAATATTAATTTCCAGAATACTAAATGTGAAACCTTATCCGGATTGTAATATTCCTTTTCCCGCAATGTCTCCTTATAAAGCCATGAGGGTAAGCAGGGACATTGCGGCAATCGGAGCACAAAAGCCTGTTCAATTTCTTAACTTCAATCCATGTCTATTGAAACCGCAATGTCCTTCCTACGCGCAAAGCCATGCAAGAGACATTGCGAAGAAGGAAAAGAATTTGTAAAAGCAAGACCGGAAAAACTTCCGAAGCCAACCTACTGGCCTTTCTTTTTAGCACTCGGAATTATGTTTATGTTCTGGGGAATGTTAACGATTTGGGTGATAACGGTTGCAGGTTTCATCTTATTCATTATATCACTTGCAGGATGGATAAATATTTTACGCAATGAAGAATGAATCATCAACTGAAATAAACAGGAGAAATTTTTTAATGAAGATAAGTCTTGGCATTGGCAGTCTTACCGCGGCGGCTGTTGCCATTCCTGTTGTAGGTGCTTTGTTAGCGCCTTTGCTTGAAAAGAAAAATCAGCAATGGAGAAATGTTGGTTCGATAAATGACTTCCCTGTCGGCAATACCAAACTTGTAAAATTTATTAATGCCGATCCAAAGCCTTATGCGGGCATGACCGCAAAATCTGCAGCCTGGGTAAGACGTGATTCTGAAACTACCTTTAAAGCTTTCTCTGCAAATTGTACGCATTTGGGTTGCCCTGTGCGTTGGGAACAGGATGCACAATTATTTATGTGTCCTTGTCATGGAGGTGTGTACTATAAAGATGGTTCTGTAGCTGCAGGACCACCACCGAAACATTTAACGCAATACGAAATAAGAGTGTATAAAAACGAGGTTCAGATAAAAACAGCACCACTACCCATTACAACCATCGGGGCATCAAAAGCATGAAGAAAAAACTGAAAAAAATATGGAAATGGTTTGATGACAGAAGTGGCATCACAGAAAATATTCTTCCTCTTATAAAACATCCTGTTCCGCCAAAAGCAACATGGGCTTATGTTTTTGGAAGTGCTACGTTGTTTTGTTTTATCCTGCAGGTTGTAACCGGTATTGCTCTTGCCTTGTTGTATCAACCTTCGTCAGAAGAAGCATATCAGTCGTTACAATTTATAACAGACAAAGCAGTGTTGGGAAGAGTGTTAAGAGGCATTCACTTTTATGGCGCTTCAGGAATGATCATTTTAGTAGGCATTCATATGATGCGTGTTTACATCACCGCTTCTTATAAATATCCAAGAGAAATGAGCTGGATAAGCGGTGTTTTTCTTTTGATATTTACTGTATTCATGGGATTTACCGGGCAGTTATTGCGCTGGGATTCCAATGGTGTTTGGTCGTCTGTTGTGGCAGCACAACAATTGGGAAGAGTTCCTTTTATTGGTAAATATCTTGCAAGGCTATTGATCGGCGGAGACACGATCGGCGGGCAAAGTCTTAGTCGCTTTTTTGCTTTTCATGTATTTATATTCCCTGCACTGATATTTATGTTTGTTGGCTACCATCTCTATCTTGTTTTCAGGAATGGCATTTCCGAACCACCAAAGGCAGGACGTTTGGTTGATCCAAAAACCTATCGCAAATGGTATGAGAATTTGCTGAAAGAAAAAGGCGTTCCTTTCTGGCCTGATGCTGCCTGGCGTGATGCGCTTTTTTCATCCCTTGTTATCATCATTATTATTCTTCTGGCCATCTTTATTGGTCCGCCAA
>JAEZRL010000096.1 GCA_023440945.1 Bacteroidota bacterium | reverse complement strand
AAGCTTTTTCTAATTGTTCGATCTCTGCTCCAATTAGTTCCGGTGCTTTTTGAAGATAATCGATATAAGTAGGCGTAAGTTTTACATGATATTGTTCCATCCATTCTATTGGGTTATCTGTAAAATTAGCAAGCCATGCATCCTGATCGGAAGTGAGTGCATCGCCTACGCTTAGCTCGTTCTGATATATTCGCCAGGATATTCCATTCTGTTCTAACCGTTCAGGATAGGTAGTCCAGGCAGCATTGTCTTCATAATCTGTATCGCCATTCCAAACTCTTGCTTTTGCGTTGGCATCTTCACGGATAGTGCCACTCCAGAAGTACAACCGGTTGGGTGTGGTGCCGGTTAAAGAAGAACAAAAATTATGGTCGCAAACGGTAAAGGCATCGGCAAGGGCATAATAAAACGGAAGGTCTTCACGGGTATAATAACCCATTGCCATGGGAAAATTCGGGTATTCACGACTGCGGTATTGTTTGGCAATAAGCCATTTATCATATTTACCTCCGTTACGTGCATCTACCTGGTCGCTCCAGGAATGTGGTAAGCCGCCCATCCATGTTGCTTTGCTGTTGTGCATATCGAGGCGAAAGGGAGCAAAAGTTTGACCATCCGCATTCGTTTGCAGCCAGACAGGGTTTTTATCGGGCAAAGAAATAGCCCTTGGATCGTTAAACCCACGAACACCTTGCAGAGTTCCAAAGCAATGATCAAACGAACGGTTTTCCTGCATCAGGAAAACAACATGCTCCGCATCTAACCAAGTAGTGCCGGGATCTGGGTTAATGGCTAATGCTTTTTGAATAGAAGGAGGAATTATACCCATTAATCCGGCCCCTCCTGATAGTAAGGTTAGTTTTTTCAAAAAATCTCTGCGACTATCCATTGATGATTCTAGGCTTTAGATGATGAATAACATTTTCCGGGTTCTCGATAAAACTCCGGAAGAGTAAGATTATTTCTTCACACGCTTTTACTATCTCCAGGGAATAATCTTATAAAATGTAACGCTTCTAAAATTAAGGGTAAGACGTTTAATATTAGTCTTTCAATATCCACATTACCTCATTCACATTATCGTTCCCACCGTATTGACGTTGTAATGCTTCATTCAAATTCTCCGTATTATAGCTTAATTCATTAGAGGGATAAAGCCAACGCAAAGGGAACTGTGTACTTGGCAAGTTCAGGTTGGTTGAACTGTTTAGTTTGAAAACAGGATAACCTGTACGCCTGTGTTCATACCATGCTGTATTGTTGCTGCTGTGCAGAAAATTAGCAAGATATTTCTGTGTAATGATCTGGGATACCTGGTGCTCGATACTTCCTGAAAGTGCCACCGGAGCGGTTGCCGGATAAGCTTGTATGTAGCTATCATCCAACTTCATTCCATGAGTGTATTCTGCTTCATCAGGCGTATACTGAGCCACAAAGTGCATCGCTGCTTTAATGCCTTCTGAATAATATTCCTGGGCCGGTTTATCATTTATCCAGCCACGCACCGCAGCTTCTGCTAGTATAAATTGCAGATCCGAATAACTAAACATCTTAACCGGTTCTGCATTTACCATATTCACATACCTGCTGTTTACATCAGAATAATTTCTTGACACACGCATTGTCTGTAAATCAGGAAAGGAGTTTGAAGGCTCAGCACCAACATAAGCACTCCAGTCAGAAACGGATTTTCCGCTGGTGATTTGTACAGGCGAAGGATTAGCGTAGTAGAACAAACGCCTGTCCTGAAATGCTTTCAGGGAATCAATCAACGTAGAAGAAACCATCATATAGTTTGATTTTACGTTTGGATTGGAACCAGATGGCACATCCGACCAGGGATAATTTTGTCCGGCAGTGGCATTGTACACCAATTGAAAATTATCATCAGAAGAACGCATTAACGGACGGGTAGCGACAATGTTCTTAAAACGTTCTATCACTTTCAAATCCGCATCATTGGTTTTTCTGTATAGGTTCATCAGCACATATAATTCAAAACTGTTGGTAAGGCGACGCCAATTATCAGTTGAACCGCCATAAATAGGATCACCATCAAAATCTGCTCCCTTTGAAAATAATATATCTGCGCTATCCAACTCATTCAAAATTCCAAGAAACACCGTTTTCTGCAGGTCATATTTGGGCTTAATAATACCGTCTGATTCACCTTTTACTGCTTCAGTATAAGGTATATCACCAACCTGCATGGTAGTATAGAAAAATTGCCATGCCCGGACGAAATGTCCTAAAGCATCATAGGAATTCTTCAACTCTTCAGTAGGGGCATAGTTAATCATTGAGGGGATATTACGTAATAAGGTCAAACGGTTGAAATCTGTACGGCCAAATTTGTTATACTGGTTATTTTCCTGTCCCTCACCCCAGGTTACATATTTGCCCAATAGAAAAGGCTGCATAAAACCCTTCTGCGAACTTATGTCGTTTCGGGTAATGCTTAAGATCATATTGGTGGCAAGCATAGAGGAACTTACCTCTGTAGGCTTGTTAGGATTGGTATTGATTTCATCAAACTTTGAACAGCTTAAAACCGTAATTGACAAAGCTGCCAACATTAAGATATATGGTGATTTAATTTTTAGCATACGTTTAGTTTTTCTTTTACCGTAATTATTAACCGGCTTTGCTTAGAAGCCTAATTTTAGGTTCACTCCCACAATACGCTGAGACGGTGCGTTCAGGTTTTCTGTATCAAGATCAGGATCAGAGAATTTGAATTTGGTCCATAAAAACACGTTCTGTGCAGTAAGCGCTATTGAAGCATTTTTAATTCCTGTTTTTCCTAATACTTTAGCTGGGAAGCGATAACCAACAGATATTTCGCGAACTTTTACAAACGATTCACTTAAAATGCCTTCGTTGCCACCGCGGAAATTCTGTGTATAATCCTGGTAGGAAACAGGTACATCATTTTCGGCATATTTGCGCGTATCGCTAACAATATTTCCAAAATTATCATACGTAACATCGCCTGACACCACTTTTACGCCTTTGCCTACATAATTTTTAGAACCATTTACCACTTCATCGTAGCGGTATTGATTATCGGTTTCCGGATTGGTGCCGGTGTCAAACATTTTATCCCATATATAGTCGTACATTAATCCGCCAATTCGGCCATCTACATTTATCCCAACAAGGAAGTTGCCGATAGTGAAATTATTGATAAAGCCGAAGCTGAAATCAGGATCGCCATAACCATACTTCTTCACATAATCACTTTCTACAGGCATACCATTATTATGAATCACCTTGCCGTTAGGATCGGTTAACCAGTAATAAGCAGTGTATGTATCAAGGCGGTCACCTTTCTTAACCCACGGACTTTTCGGCGAATAAACAGAGTCAATATCTACATAATACCGATGTTGATTCGACCAGTTAATAATGCTGTTCCATTCGAAGTTCTTTTTCCTGATGATGGAGCCTTCAAGCGTTATTTCAATTCCGCGACGTACAAACGTTTCATCAGTATTTAAAAGGGTAGAAGAGAAGCCGGATGAATTAGGTATGGAAACAGCAGTTAATTGATTGTAATAATATTTATTGAAGTAAGCAATATCTGCATGTAAACGTTTTTTAAACAAGTAAGCTGCTGTACCAATTTCCCAGGTACGTTGTGAACTGGGTAACAGGTTTAGACCTAATAAATCACTTGGATAACTTGCAGAGTTTAAACCATTCCAGGCTGAAGTGGTTGTAGAATAAAGCCTGTTGGTAGCGTACACGTCAGCAGGTGTTTTAAAGGTAGCCCATGAACCTCTTATTTTCCACATATCAAGCCACCTTGGTGTCTTCAAGAACTCAGAGAGTACTACGCTTGATCCAATAGAGGGGTAGAAATAAGCCCTGTTGTCCTTTGGTTGAGAAGAGTTCCAGTCATTGCGGCCCGTAGCATCCAAAAAGACGGTATTGCGCCAACCAATTGATGCACGACCGAACAAACTATTTACCTGGCGGGCACGATATCCCTGGCTAATTGTTGGCGGTTCCACTGAACCTGCCAGAGAAAAAAATGTAGGAGAAATCAATCCATTCTTTGTGCTGGCATCTAGGGTTTCATCCACCCAGCGATAAATAGTACCGCCTCCCATTGCTTCTACGGACCAATCACCAAAGTTTTTATTATAGGATAAGATAATGTCATCATTTGTACTCCATCCTCTGGCTTGACTAAGGCTATACCTGCCTTTTGCATCCCATCCACCCCTGGTAGAAAAGATATTTGCGGTTGGATTACGCCATGTTTGTTTATTGTTGTAATTGTCGTAACCAAGGCGAACCAATAAGTTGAGGTCTTTTGTGAACTTATAGTTGGCCGTAAGACTCGCGTTGATCGTATTTTGCTCAACGCCATTCAATTTTTCATAAGCGATCAAATAAGGATTATCATACCAGGCAGTGTACATCCAGTTCTGCGTTTGGTTTGGCACTTTCCAGTAATCGCGGTATTGGCGGATATCGTATTCGGGGCCTGTCCACATAATAAGCTGGTACAAATAACCCTGGTTCCCATAACCTGTTCCCCAGATCTGAGGCGCCTGCCTGCGGCTGACACCCATGTGGCTTTCAAGCGTAAATTTATCCGTTGCTTTAAGTTCACCTCCCACGGTAAAATTGTACATATTCAGCTTCGCATTCGGAAACTGACCCTGGTTATAGATATGATTAAGAGAAGCTCTGAAACTACCGTAGTCACCACTTTGCGAAACGCTGATATTATTATTGGTGATGACGCCCGTTTGCATAAAGTTTTTCAGGTTATCTTTTCCTAAAGAAAGCATTGGACGGCCTTCTTCAAACTGCTTGGTGACAGGATTCCAATCAGTTGCTGTATTGCCTGCATCCAACCTGGGTCCCCACACATAGTCATTATCAATCTGACCATATTGTCCCCGGCCATAATTTGTCTGCACTTTAGGGATGGCGAGGAAACCTAATTGAAACATCGTATTGCTATTGATATTTACTGAAATACCTTTACCTGCACCCTTCTTGGTAGTTATCAGCATTACGCCACCAGAAGCACGTGAACCATATAATGCAGAGGCTGTTGGTCCTTTTAATACGTCAATGCTGGCAATGTCATCTGCCGGTATATCACGCAGTGTCATATTTCCATAAGGCACGCCGTCAATTACGAGCAATGCGGCCTCCCCACGTAATTCAATGGTAGGGGAAGCAAAGAACTCTGTGGAATTTTTTATCACCAATCCTGATACCTGGCCAGTAAGGGAGGTTGCAGCATCTACTCCTTTTACGGTTTGTATGGCTGAGCCTGAAACTTTTTGAACAGCATAACCCAACGCTTTTTCTTCACGTTTTATACCTAGTGCCGTAACAACCACTTCGCTCAAATTCGCATTGGTTGATTTTAGTACAATTGCTAAACTGGCAGCATCAGTGATCGTTACCGAAGTAGTTTGATAGCCGATCATAGAAACCTCCAGAATATCACCTGTTTCTGCATTTATGGTATAAGAGCCATCAGAAGCGGTGATGGTTCCTTTTGTAGTGCCTTTTACGGTTACAGCGGCTCCCACAAGAGGTGTTCCCGTTTCATCTGTAACTTTACCACTCACTTCCCTTGCTAAATAAGTATTATAAGCTGTTGAATAATCCTGTATTTGTTTTTGCTCATTATATAATGCTTCTTTTCGTTCTTTGTTTTGGGCTAAAATAATTTGATTGCCTATCACACTGTAAGACACGTTAAGTGGATTAAGCAATTTGTTCAGCACATTAGCCAGTTTTTCATCGTGAGCAAAGAGAGAAACCTTTTTGCGTGCCGGAATCTTTTCTGCACTGTATACGAACTTAACATTGGTTAAGCGCGTAATCTCAGACAGAATGGTTTTCACTTCTTTTTGATCCGCCGACAGGGTGATCTTTTCTTCCAATACCTCCTGCCCGGCAGTGGGTATGGCATAAGTGCTACCGGCTAAACTGAAAATAAATAACAAGGGCAAAAATCCTGCTTTCATAATCGTGTAGATATGCCTTTCCAGGCAATTGCTTATTTGCATAACTTTATTGACTTTTTGTAAACAATCATTTCATCAAAAGAGAGTTCTCCTATTTAATAGCGGGAACTTTTTACGGAAGCCGGTATTGTTCGCGGCAATAACGGCTTCCTTTTTATATGTATGTGTGGTAAAATAGCATAAGCAGCAATAGTTTTGGTTTTTGAATGATTTAAAATTGTTTTATTAGCATCCTGCCGCATGGATAATAACCTGCCCATCAATGACCTCGTACCATCCACTGATCGCCGTGCATATAAAGTTCAGTTTTGTATAAAGTGCTTCATGGCTTAAATCACCCGTGATGGTACAGTCTTTCAACAAGTCTTCATCATAAATAATGGGAATGCCATACGCTTTTTTCAAATCCCGCAGCACTTTTATAATTGGCGTCTCTTCATAAACCATCATTTTTGGTGTTATATCTGTTGTAATTATTACAGGTTTATCCAGTAATTCTTTTTCAAACTTTTGTTGTTCTCTGTTATAGGTAAGTTGTTGATTGGGTGTTATAATAATACCATCAAGCTTATTGGCAATTTTAGTTTTTTTATCTGATGATGAAAATTGCGAATACACACTCACCTTTCCTGTGCGCACAACTACTTTAATATCTTTTTCTGTATCGAAAGAACTTATGGTAAAACTTGTGCCTAGTACCTTGGTGATGATTTCGTTTGCAAATACCCTGAATGGATGCAGCCCATCTTTCGTTACCTCAAAAAATGCTTCCCCTGATAGATACACGTCCCGTGTATCAGTGCTGTCAAAGCCATTTTTATAACTGATACGGCTATCGGGAGAAAGTATTACAATACTTCTGTCCGGCAATGCAACCGTTAGTTTTTTGCCAGACGTATTGACTTGTTCAATCAAATGCTGGTGGCTCACTACGTTCTGATAACTAAATTGTGTTGCCTCTTTTTTACCGGAATAATATATGGCTATTCCAACACCAGTTAACAATATAAGGCACGCTGCTACAGCTACATATCTCCAGCGGAAAACAAGAGAAGTTGAAGCGGGTTTTTCTGATGTGTGAATAGTCCGCAATAGCTTTTCTATCTCTTCGTCAATTTCATAGTCACTAATTTTTTCAGATTTGATCCTGATCGATTGCACAATATGTCTTGCTTCTGCTGTTATTAACTGCTTGTTCGGATGTTTCTTCAGCCAACTACTCCAAAAGGTTTCATCTTCGGCTGTTGGGTTATGTACCCAACGAATGAAATCATCGTCGAGAATAAAATCGGTCACTTCATAAAGATGATAGTTTTTAATACTCATAGTATCCTTGTATCAATAAGTTCCTTCTTAAAAGAAAATCTACTGGTGAATTCAAATTTTTTTTTCAGAAAAGAATTAAACAAGCTGATTGATACACTCGACGCTCCAAAAACACAGGAAAAAACTGTTTCGTTTGAAGAAAATGGATTAAAACAACTGGGTGACAAAATAGCCAAAGCTGAAGGAAAAGATTAATTCCTGTTGCCAGAATTTTTTAAGTTTCTGCAGGCTTTCATGAAGAAGGTTGTATACAGATTGGCGATTGATATTCATCAAGGAAGCAATTTGTTCATGATCGAGATGATGGTAAAACTTCAGATAAATGATTTCTTTTTGCCGGGCGGGAAGTTGCGATAGTATTTCGTGCAACCGTGCGGCATTTTCTGCCGAGACCTGTTTTTCGATCAACATATATTCTGTTGAAAATTCGACTTGAAAATTATATTCCTGCAAAGAATCAGTGTTGATTGTTTTTGCATTTTTTGAAACGGCCTTTATTATTTTATTCTTCACAGCACGCAGAAGGTAAAATTTTGGAGAAGAGATGGCTGTCGCCGAATCCCGCCTTTGCCACATACTAATAAAAACCTCCTGGATGCAATCTTTAACCAGTTGTTCATCCTTACAGAACCTGCAGGCATAATTATACATAGGTGAATAGAATAACTTCATCAAAGCGCCTAAAGCTTTTTCTTCACTGTTTTGCAATCGTTCTAACAGTGCATTTTCATTATTCAGATGATCGTGTATAATCATACAGTTATATTTCAATTAGTTTTCAAAGCAATCGTTCTGTATAAACTATGAAACGATGATAAAAATGTTCTTCTTTTATTTATAAACAAATCCAGCAAATATCTATTGAAAAAGTAAGTATGTATCAACAACAATCTGCAACTTCTTATATAATTCTGATGATGATGTTATTGGTTTATTTGTTGATAAAAGAATATTTTTTAGACGAAATAAATATATATAATTGTTGCAGTTATAAAATAAGCAAACGTTTGCATTGATTTTTTACAGTGCTTATGTAAGATTTTGTACTGTGAGTTTATAAGAATTTAATCATCTGCGAAATCTTTGATTCTTTTGATGCAGATTGTATAAAAATTAATGAATAATTTACCTGTAATTCGATATGATAAGCAGAATTTTATGGTCGCGTTGCCCATGCAAGGCCATCGGGATTTTTGCCAACATCTATACGATTGATAACCTCTAATGTTTTTAAATCAATAGCCACAACATAATTATCAGGTGAACAGGCAACAAATGCAAGTGATTCATTTGGCTCCATAAGAATTCCTGCTGCACCGTTTCCGATCTTCAGTTTTTTTACTTCCTTATGTGATTGAGTATCGTAAATAGTAAGATCGCCGGATCGAAGGCTTGTGATAAATACCATTTTTCCATCCAGGGTAAACTTCAACCTGTTGGCGCCATTAACTTTTGCATCAATTTGTGAAGACAATTTTTTTGTCTTAAGATCAATAATATAAATGCTTCCATTATCGCTTGATACAGTCCATAATTCTGCGCTATCAGGTGATACATCAAATCCTTCGCAACCTCTTGCAACCGGAATAATTGTCTGCGTCCATTCATGATGTGCAGCTTTTTCCGTTTCATCTTCCAAAATGCTCACCGTTCCGGAAGTCACATTTGTTGTATAAACTTTTTTACTATCGGCTGTAACATATAACATGTGTGTTCTGTCTTGCCCCGTACCCATGCTCCAATCAAATTTTTCTGTTACAGGATCATAACGGCCAACAGCTTTTGAGCCTTCTGCAGAAAACCACGCTTTTCCGTTCACAAACACAAGTCCATGCGGACCAAACAATGGTCTTGTATCAACATTCTTCAAAGGATTTTGTGCGATAAGATCAATTACATTTAGTTCATGTAAACTTCCTCCGCCATAAATAGAAACGTAAGCAGTTTTTCCATCAGAAGAAGCAATAACTTCATGTGGATCGCTGCCCACAGGAACACGGTTGATAACTTTAAAGCTTACAGGATCTACAATGGCCAACGTGTGATCGCCTTTTGATAATGCAAGCAACAGTCCCTGGCTCTTTGACTGCGCATTACATGCAGCAGAAAAATAAAGAAGTGTTACCAGGAAAACATTTGTTATGATCAATCTGAGCAGAGGTTGTTTTAATTCTCTCATAGACTTGATATTTTATGTAAAATATTCTTTGCTGTACTTGTTTGATTAACGCAAATCACTTTTATGAAAAGAGGCTATAAGAAAACAAGTTAAGAAAATTAAAGCAGAGTATTCGAGCTTTGCTTAGATTACAACTTCTGTGAATGCCAACTTCAGATAGCAGATTAGAGTTGACTTATCCATTTGATCTTTTCTTCCAATGGAACAACGCGTTCGCCTTTTTTTGGTGGTTTATCAGAATAACCAAGATACAATAAACTAATCATTTGATCCTCTTCATTCAAACCAAAATATTCTTTCATTGCCGGATGAAAAGTAAGTCCACCGGTACTCCATAAAGCTGCAATGTTCAATGTAGATGCACCTAATAAAATGTTTTGTACAGATGCAGCAACTGCACACATTTCTTCCACTTTGGTAATTTTTGGATTTATACCACGCTTCATATAAACAGCGATAATGTGTGAACAGTTATCGCCATTATGTAAAAGCTTTTCATATTTTGCTGTTTCAAACTTTTCCGTCGGCGTGTTTGTTTTATAAAGTTCAGCATGATCTTTACAAAAACGCTTCACTGCTTCGTTTGCAAATACAATAAATCTCCATGGTTCTGTATGTGCGTGTGTAGGCGCATAATCGGCAAGCTGAAGTAATTGATGAATTATTTTATCATCAATTTTTTTTCCATTCATTATGGCAGGTTTACAACTGCGCCTGTTTTTTATAATAGCTTCTAATATTTCAAAATTCATTCAACGAAAATAGCAGCTTTAAAAACATAAAAGTTTTATGATGGATTATTTTCTGTTTTTCTAAAAATGAATTATTCAACTTAGAAAGTAATTTATTCAAAACAAACTTCATCTTTTATTAACTTTCGTTATGCTTAAATACTTATCAGCCTTTTTTATTCTTATATCTAGCAATCAAATTAGTGCGCAACCAAAAACAGACGGTTTATTAAAGAGCCTGTTATTTGCACCGAATGACAGCTTTATTACAAAAGTTATCAGTCACCCGGATATTTATCGTTTGCAGATAATTTATACGCAGATAAATCGTGATGCAAACAATCGACCATCGTTTCATAATTATTATTTCAATTATGATCCTGAACTGTATTTTAATCCTGCGTCAACTGTTAAGTTGCCTTTGGCCTTGTTAAGTCTTGAAAAATTGAACAAGTTTCACTTAAAAGGTGTAAACAAATACACCACGATGAAATTCGACAGCAGCTACGAAGGGGAAAAAGCATTATCAATTGATACTACTGCACTTTCAGGTAAACCATCTATTGCGCATTTTATAAAACGTGCTTTACTGATTAGCGAGAACGATCCTTATAACCGCATGTACCAGTTTGTTGGACAACAAGCTATTAATCGAACGCTTCATATTAAGGGCTATAAAGACGTAAGAATAACAAGACAATTCATGGGTTTTACCGGTGAGCAAAACAGGCATACAAACGGCATTCATTTTTTAGATGGTAAGGGAAACGAGGTTTATTATCAGCCTCCAAGGTACAATACGGATTCATTCAATTTTAGTCATACAATAAAAATCGGTAAAGCACATTGGGACAGAAACGACAGTCTTGTACAAGGCCCTTTCGACTTTACCGAGCACAACAATATTTCTTTGCTCGATCTGCAGCAAATTCTGCAATCGGTTTTGTTTCCTGCATCTGTTCCAAAAGAACAACGTTTTTTATTGAATGAAGATGATTATCATTTCATGTATCGTTACTTATCGCAATATCCATCTGAGACACCTGATCCAAAATATGATTCGGGCATTTTTTATAACAGTTATGTAAAATTTTTCTTCCGGGATAGCACACATCAAATGCCGCCTCATGTAAGGGTTTTTAATAAAGTAGGCTGGGCTTATGGTTTTTTAACTGATGTTTCTTACGTAGCAGATTTTGAGCATAAAACAGAATTTATGCTTGCAGCAACAATGTATGTAAACAGCGATGAAATTGTAAATGATAGCCAGTACGATTATGATAACATCGGCCATCCTTTTCTTTATCATCTTGGCCAAACGATCTATCAATATGAATTAAACAGGAAAAGAAAACATTTACCTGATCTGTCTGAATTTAAAATCAATTATGAGCATTGGGATGCGAATGATAAAAGAGAACCCTTGCGTGAAGTGGATAATTAAAAGAGACTCTCAATAAGCATCAAATCATTGTTGCACACTATCAAAAACCCGGAGCAATTGCTCATCTTTAATCGTATAAGCACATTTGAAATGATCTAACGGACATTCCTGGTAACCATGTAAACCGCAAGGTTTGCAAGGCAAATATTCTTCCGTTTCAACGATAAAACTTTTATCTGATAAAGGACCAAAACCAAATGCCGGAACAGTAGAACAATAAATAGCTGTAACAGGTGCATTTAACGCAGATGCAAAGTGCATAGGAGCTGAGTCATTCACATAATTCATCAAAGCATCTTTTTGCAAAGCAGCGGATTCGAGAAAATTAAGTTTGCCCGCAAGATCATGCACATTTTTATTAGCGGATTGAGTTGCTATGAAATTGCATAACTCATTATCCGAAGGTGCTCCCAGTAAATACACTGAAGTATTTGTAGGTAACTTATTTATGAAACTTAGCCATTTTTCTTTTGGATATTGTTTGGTAAACCAAACGGATGCAGGGGCAATACAGATGTAGGGAAATGATTTGTATTGCTTCACTTTTTCATAATCAGCAGGTGAAGGATATAAAGCCGGCTTTGCAGCAACAGCATCTGTAAGATGTTCTATCAATCGTTGGTTACGGTTAACTTCATGTATATAATTATCCTTTGTACTTATAATATGTTTTATCTTTTTGGTAAATAAAAAGCTCCAGGGATTTTTATCAAAACCTATTATTTGTTTTGCGCCGGAAAAAACAGTGAGAAAACCGGTTGCAGCAAAACGCTGGATGTTTATAACAACATCGTATTTATTTCGCCGTATTTGTTTAAGAATGCGAAGCAAATTTTTGTATTTTTTACTTTTCTTATCCCATATTAATACTTCATTTAAAAAAGGATGATGTTTTAATAAACCTTCATTCCCTTTTCGAACAAGAAAATCAATTTTTGATTGAGGATAGGATTGATGAAGTTTTTCAACAACAGCAGTGGAAAGTACCACATCACCAATAAAGGCAGTTTGAATAACGAGAAATTTCTGCATCGGCTGCAAAGCTAATTATAATAATATAGAAGAGGACTCTCACAGAAAACACGAAGCAGAAGAAATTTTTTCTGTATGTTATAGAAGCAGTAGATTATTTGCTTCAAGAAGGAAGTAGATCCTGAAAGTCCAACTATAGAAGATGCACGAATATTTCAAAAAGAAATCGTGAGGGAAACTTCTTCTTAAAATTCAAACTTATCTGCTTCCTGATCCTGTTGCAACCTTGCTTCCCAAAGATTATTGCTAAGTAAAAAAATTATCAGCAGAAATTTTACAGATAAGGCAACATCTATAAGTTTCGCTTCAAACAAAAACCTTTATTATCTCACTTTCCGGAAATAATTAGGATCATGCGAAGGGCAGTTGGATTGCTGGCGGGCAACCATGCAAGAAGAGGCAAAAGCTGAAATCAATACAATTATAATGGCCAGCTTTACAATGTTTCTTTTCATAAAATATTGGTTTAGGAATATCGAAATTACCAATACTTCATCTTTTAAAATTAATAAAAAACAGGCTTAAGCAGAATTTAATAATGTTACAAGATATTGTTTATTGATTTAAATCTGCCGGTTTTGAAACGATTTTCTGGTTTCAATTTTAAACAGGTTTAAATTTTTTTGATAAAACTCTTATTTCCAATTAGGGTTCTATTTCAATTTTCGCTATCCTCATATTAATTTTATAGCAAAACGCATCCGTTGAAATTCAGAAGGCCATTTCCATTACTATATTGGTTTTTAATTATACTCGGAATCATTTTAATTGGTACGATAGGTTTTATGCTTGTGGAAGACCTCGATTTTTTAGATGCTTTATATATGACCATCATAACTGTAACAACCATTGGTTACGGGGAAGTAAAACCACTTTCTCATGCAGGCAAAATTTTTAATATCACACTTATTGTAACGTCCTTCTCCACTTTTACGTATGCGCTTGCCCATTTAACACAATACATTGCAAGTGGCGAAATGGCTCTATATTTTAAAAACCGAAGACTTATGCAAACGATCGAACATCTCCGGGATCATGTTATTCTGTGTGGTTTGGGCCGTAATGGCAGGCAGGCAGCACTTACATTGAAAGCGCATAAAGTAGATTTTATCGTGATTGAAAAAGATCTTCATCATATTCAGCAATGGCTTGCGACTGATCCTTCCTGTACATATTTAAATGCAGATGCTACTCAGGATGAAACATTGCTAAAAGCGGGCATTATCCGTGCAAAGGCATTGATACTTACGCTGCCATTGGATGCAGATAACGTATTCATTGTTCTTTCTGCCAGGTCGTTAAACCCGAATTTAAAGATAATCAGTCGTGCTTCTATGCAAGGCTCTGCGCAGAAACTAAAAAAAGCCGGTGCGGATAATATTATTATGCCAGATAAAATTGGCGGCACACACATGGCTACACTTGTTTCAAAACCGGATGTGATAGAATTTATTGATCATCTTTCCGGTGAAGAAAATGAAAGCATTTTTATGGAGTCAATTGATTATGAAAAATTTCCCGCCAACCTGCGTGATCAAACTCTACGTGTAGTGATGGGATGGAAAAAAACAGGGGTGAATTGTGTTGGCTTAAAGACAAAAGAAGGGAAATTTATTATTAATCCTTCATTTGATACATTACTTACTGAAGGAACAAAAGTGATCGTTCTGGGAACACGAGAACAGATCGAAGCAATAAAACAAAATGTAGAAGAATAGATTTACTTTCTCTTACGAATGTCACGGAATAATAATAGAAATGCTTTTTATATTACTTCATCATTAATCAATTCTCTGCTTTCAGTGTTTTCTGTGAGAATCCATTTCTCTTATATTTACAGTTTTAGTACAAAACTTGCAGCAGCAAAAAAATGAATCAAACTCGAACGGTTACTCTTCCATCTATTCTTGATAACGACTTTTATAAATTCACCATGCAACATGCAGTGATGAATTTATTTCCAAAAGCAAAAGCAAAATATCATTTTATCAATCGTGGGCAGCATCGTTTTCCACCTGGTTTTGCTGAAGCTTTACGTGCTTCTGTTGAAGCAATGGAAGGTCTTCAATTGACAAAACAGGAAAAGAAATTTCTTACTGCAACATGCCCCTACCTCAATCCCGTTTATTTCGATTTTTTAGAAGGTTATCGTTATAACGCTGATGAAGTTAAGATTGAACAAAATGGCGAAGAATTATCTGTAAGTATTGAAGGTTATTGGTATCGGACCATATTGTGGGAAGTTCCGTTATTGTCTCTTATTTCTGAAAATTATTATTGTCTGCATCACTTAGATCGCAATAGTGATAAAGAAGTTTTTAAAACAACAGAAGATAAAATAAAGAAGTATCATCTGCTTGGTGTTACAGTTGCAGAATTTGGTACGCGCAGAAGGCATTCTTTTAAAGTGCATGATTTAGTAGTAGAGGCATTGAAGAAATACGGAGATAATTCTTTTGTTGGAACCAGCAATGTTTATCTTGCTATGAAGCATAATACAAAACCAATCGGTACACATGCACATGAATGGTTTATGTTTCATGCCGCGAGATATGGTTTTAAAATGGCAAATATTTTAGGTCTTGAACATTGGGTTGATATTTATCGTGGCGATCTTGGTATTGCTTTGTCCGATACCTACACTTCAAAAGTTTTTTTTGAGCAATTCGACAAAAAGTTTGCGAAATTATTTGATGGGATACGTCATGATAGTGGCGATCCTGTTGATTTTGCGCAACAAGCTATCGACCATTACCAAGCTCTTGGAATTGATCCAACAAAGAAAACAATTATTTTTTCTGATTCATTGAATTATGAAAAAGTAGAACGAATTGTAAACTTTTGCAGGGGAAAGATCGGTATGTCGTTTGGTATTGGAACAAATCTTACAAATGATGTTGGTTTGCAGCCTTTGAATATTGTTATCAAATTAACAGAAGCATATCCTGAAAGCGGGCCATGGATCCCGGTTGTAAAGTTGTCTGATGAAAAAGGAAAATATACAGGTGAAGAAAAAATGATACAGCTCGCAAAAACTGTGTTGGATATAGAAACATGATTCAATAATCAATGGAGTCAAAAACGGAAGAATGCACAATCTCTTTATCCAGCTTAAATTTTTTAGTAATGCCTTCAACAATATCTCTTATCCATTTTGGTGAATAAGGCGATATGTAAATGCGCTCAATCATTTCATTAAGATCAACAGGAATAAACACGCCGTTCAAAGTATCCTGCTCATCCCAGTCGAACCGGCTTGTTTTATCTTCATCTATTAAATAACAGCAGCGTATTTCTTTCTCGTATTCATAAATATGCCGCTTACTTAAAAAAGGCAGCAATGTGTTATTGTCTTTCTTCGAAAGCATGTCGCAGCTCTCGTTGTAGTAATTCACTTTACCAATGTGAATAGGTTTATCTGTTACATGAAAACAATCTTTTAATCTTTTGTAGCTTGTTTGCAAGGCAATACCATAAGAACCTTTTGCATATATCTTCCACATCGCAAAGTTTTCACTGTTGTTCTCATGCCAGCTATTAGCGGTTACAAAAGTTCGTTTTTCATTTTGCTTTTTGCTTATCTCTTCCAGTTTTTCGGTTTCGTTTTTTCCAGTAGTTATAGAAGAAACGGATTGATGTTTCTCTAAAAAATCCGTTGCAGTTTTTTTATTGTACATCCCCTCAAAAGGATCTTCATATTTGTCTATCCGGCAAAAAAATAACTTGTTTTTTAAAAGCAGGTCAAAATAGCGTGGCAGATCCTGGTAACGCCATAACAATGCCTTATCATCAATTGCTCAAAAGCATCATACTGCTCAAACATGTTAACGGTTTTCTTTCTATTCAATCCGTTGTAAAATTTATGCCATTGATAGCGCTTGTACTGTAACGTTTTAGCTGAAATAAGTTTTTCAGGTAGGGAAAAACTTACCCAACTTTATCAATGTCAACATACCATGTAATGCAGTGAAAAAATTTGTAACAGGACAGTTGAAACGCTGATTCTGTTAAAAAAATGATGAAGTTTTCCCATCTTATATTTGTTATTTCATTTAGAATGAGTTATACCATTTTATTTCGAAGCTGTTCTTCAAACAATCTTGGAACAAGATAATTTTCAAAATGCCGGTAACGTTACTAAAGGAATGGCACAATTTTATTCTTTGAATTGTGAGTGTGATTTAAGAATATTCAACAGAGCGATTTATGCATAAAATTTTGGTAGTTGATGATGATGTTGATATATTGACAGCTCTGAAATATATTTTACGATCAGAAGGCTTTGAAGTAGAAACATTATCAAGAGCACAGGAAGTAGACGATAAAGTTGCTGAAACAAGTCCGGATATAATGCTGATGGATGTAAATCTTTCAGGTTATGACGGGCGGGTAATTTGCCGGCATCTTAAAGAAGAAAGAAAGTTGGAGATACCAATCATTCTTTTCTCTGCAGATTCTTCTTATAAATCTTCCGCATCCGCTTATGGTGCGGATGATTTTATATTTAAGCCATTTGAAGTGGCTGAACTTATTTCCCAATTACAAACGCACATAAGCTGAAAAACCTGCTATTGCTAACAGGTTTTTTACAATTTACTTCTCTCACAAGCTAAACAAATTGCATTTTGTTTTAAGCAGTCTTGCGTACCGGATAAAACATTTTGGGATGAGCTACACTTGCTTCTGAACCTGTGTGCAACAGAAATCTCGTCAACGAGCTCATAAAGATCATAATATTAACTGCCATTGGTAGAAATACAACCAGCCAACTCCAGTTTACAACGTCGAACAATCTAAAGATGATAAAAATAGCGTTAAGCAAAGCGTTGCAAAAAAGCAACAAAAGTAAAAAGTGCTTGTCTTTCATCTCGAATATTGGTTTGGATTAAGGATAATGGAAAGGTACAAGCATAATAAATACAAAAACTGCTGTTGAAGAAAATAAAGTATTTATTAATTATATTTTAAGTGATTCTAAGCTTTGTTTCAGGTTTAATAGCCGCTTATTTTACTTAACGGTTAAATACAAATAAATTATCTGCTTCAAAGTTATCTTTGCGTTTATGCGTAAACTAAGCATGAATGAATTGGGACGAAAAACCAAAGAAGAATTTAAAAGCTCAGAAAAAATACCGGTTATTGCAGTGCTTGAAAATATTCGTAGTGCTTATAATGTGGGCAGCGTTTTAAGAACGGCAGATGCATTTTTATTGCAGGCAGTTTATACAACAGGTTATACTGCACATCCGCCACATAAACAAATTAAAAAGACTGCTTTAGGTGCAGAAGAAACGGTTGGAACAAAACATTTCTCTAACGCAGAAATAGCTATAGAACATTTAAAACAGGATGGTTATAAAGTTTATGCTGTTGAGCAAGCAGAAAACAGTTTTAAAGTAAATGCATTTGAAACAAATGCAGACGAAAAAATTGCGGTGATATTTGGAAACGAAGTAACAGGCGTAGAGCAATCAACCATTTTATTGTGTGATGGATGTATAGAAATACCGCAGTTAGGCATGAAACATTCGTTGAATATTTCTGTTGCAGCGGGAATTGTTTTATGGAAGTTAACAGAACCACATTTAATGAAATATTTTTTATAAGCCTGGCTTTTGTACATGTATGTAACATCGTTGCGTTGCACACTTTTACTGCAGATTATTAATTGAACATAAGATGAACACAATAAAGAATTATTTATCTCTCGTGAAATTTTCACACACCATTTTCGCATTACCCTTTGCGATGATCGGATTTTTTTTGGGTTTTAGAATACCGTTGTTTGAACAGTGGAATCTGAACGAAACAATAGGGTGGGAGCCCGATATTACAAATACTTCCTGGTGGATAGTCAAACTAATTCTTGTTCTTATATGCATGGTTACAGCCCGTAGTGCAGCTATGGCTTTTAACCGTTACCTTGACAGAAGTTTCGATGAAAAAAATCCGCGCACTGCTATTCGTGAAATTCCAAAAGGCATCATTTCCCCCCACAGCGCTTTGCGTTTTGTTATTCTTAACTGCATTCTTTTTATCGCTTCAACATTCTTCATTAATCGAATTTGCTTTTTTCTTTCACCCGTTGCTTTGTTTGTCGTTCTTTTTTATAGTTATACAAAACGTTTTACACCGCTTTGTCATTTGGTGCTGGGACTTGGTTTATCACTTGCACCAATCGGCGCTTATCTCGCAGTAACAGGAAGATTCGATTTGCTTCCGATTCTTTTTTCTTTTGCTGTTATTTTTTGGGTAAGTGGTTTTGATATTATTTATGCTTTGCAGGATGTTGAGTTCGATCAATCACAGGAACTTTATTCTATTCCTGCTGTTCTTGGAAGAACAAAAGCGTTAAGAGTTTCAGAACTGTTACATATATTGAGCGCAACATGTGTTATTGTTGCCGGTGTTTATGGTGGCTTTCATTTTATTTATTGGTTGGGTATTGCTGTATTTGTGGGTATGTTGCTCTATCAGCATTCAATAGTAAAACCAAATGATCTTAGCAGAGTAAACATTGCTTTTATGACAGCCAATGGTATTGCAAGTGTTGTATTTGGGTTGCTGGTGATTGCAGATATGATCATTTTATAGTTGAATAAAGAACAAGGCGTATAAGTGAGTGACACAACGAAGCTTAATAGCAGTAATGCAGTTAAGTACAAAAAAATAAAACAAATTGGCAAGAATACTTTGCATTGATTACGGCGGAAAGCGAACAGGATTAGCTGTTACAGATCCTTTAAAAATAATTGCAACAGCTTTAACAACAATAGGATCAAAAGAACTCGTTCCGTTTCTGAAAAAGTATTTGCAACAGGAAGATGTGGAGTTGATTTTAATAGGCGAACCGAAGAATTGGAATGAAACAGATACACATGGAACAGCTTTGGTAAAGCAGGCGATAACAAAACTAAAAAAAGAATTTCCACAAATTCCATTGGAAACAGTAGATGAGAGATATACATCCAAAATGGCATCGCAGGCAATGGTTGCAATGGGTATGAAGAAGAAAGACCGACAAAAAAAAGGGAACGTTGATAAAATAGCTGCAGTAATTATGCTGCAGGAGTATTTGGAAAAAATGAACTAACCATTTAGTAATCATTTAAAATTAACAAGCTTATTTTTGCATTTAAATTTCACTCCTTACAGGGAGACGGAGGGTTTATAATGATATTACCAATAGTAGCATACGGTGCAAATATTTTAAGAAAAGTAGCTGAAGATATTACGCCTGATTATCCGCAACTCGATAAACTTATTTCGGATATGTGGGAAACGATGTATGCAAGTAACGGCGTTGGCCTCGCTGCACCACAGGTTAACAAAGATGTCCGTGTGTTTGTGATGGACAGTGCGCAGATATTTGAGAACCAGGAAGACGATGAAAAAGGAAAGTATCCTGATGAACCTGGTATAAAAAAAGTGTTTGTTAATCCGCATATAAAGGAATTGAATGGTGACGACTGGAGTTATAATGAAGGTTGTTTAAGCATTCCAAAAATTCGGGAAGATGTTATGCGACCTGAAGAAATTTTGATTGATTATGTAGATGAAAATTTTCAGCCGCATTCTGAAATTTTTACCGGTTTAACGGCACGCATTATCCAGCATGAATATGATCACCTCGAAGGAAAATTATTCATAGATTATCTAAAGCCTTTGAAGAAAAAAATGCTGCAGGGCAAACTGAACGATATTAGTAAAGGAAAAATAAAAGTTGATTACAAAATGGTGTTTCCTAAATGAAACTTCTTCTTTGTTTCCTTTTTGTTTTATCGACAACTTTTTGTTTTGCGCAGGATACAACAGTTTCTTATGAGAACACCATTGTGACACTTCCAGAAGTAATTGTTCGCAATCATCTCGATTATCTCAGTATTCTTAAACAGATAAAACAGGATACTTCTTTTTATAAAGCTTTTCGCAATCTTCGTATTATTGAGTACACTTCTCTTAATAACATTCGCATGCTGGATAAGAATGGAAAAGTAGAAGCTTCTTATAACAGTAAAACAAGACAACACAGAGAGAACGGTTGTAGAACAACAGAAGTTATAGATCAACAAACAACAGGTGATTTTTTTGATAACAAAGGCGACTATAATTATGTTACCGGTGAAATGTATGCCGGTCTTTTTTTTACAAAAGGAAAAGTTTGTGGAGAAACAAATATTGTTGCAGGAACATCTTTTAACGCAAGCGATAAATCGGGTATCGAAAAGCATAAAGAGCAATTAAAAATGTTGTTCTTTAATCCCGGGAGAAAAGTTCAAGGCATCCCTTTCATTGGTAATAAACTCGATCTATTTGACGAAAATGCGCACAAGCTTTACGATTATCGTTTGGATTATGTTGATTACAAAGGGGGGTATGCTTATGTGTTTTCTATCAAAGCAAAAGATGATCTCGGACTTTTTAAACGTGGCGATATTGTGGTAGATGAAATGACTACCTGGTTTGATGTAAAAACAATGGATGTTTTAGCAAGAAATTATTCACTTAGTTACAAAGCCGGAGTGTATGATTTTGATGTGAAGATGGAAGTTGAAATGACCAAGTTCGATGATTTGCTTGTGCCGAAATTTTTGCGATATAAAGGCAATTTTAAAGTGATCTTTAAAAAAAGAGAACGTGGCGAATTTACCGCCACGTTATTCGATTATAAGAAATGATTTTGATCTGATCAAATTGTTTTACCTTTTAATGCGCTGCTAACAGCCATATCCATAGCACGTTCCGCAAATGGTCTTGTTACTTCGTTCAGTTCCTCGATTTTCTTATGAATAAGATCTTTGTCTTCCATTGTTAATGCTAACTGTAGAGCCTGCATGGCAGAAGCTGTTTCTGTCATTTCTTCTTTTGATACAAGTGAAGCATTTTTAGTTAGGAATTTTTCTGTTGTTTCGAGTATTTGTTCGCCTTCGGTTCTTGCTTCAACAAGTGCTCTTATCTGCATATCATCTTTTGCATGTGTAATGCTATCCATCAGCATTGCTTCCACTTCTTCATCGGTTAAACCATATTGTGGTTTTACTTCAATGCTTTGTTCAACGCCGCTGCGCAATTCTTTCGCCGTTACTACTAGAATACCATCGGCATTTATCAAAAAACTTACTTCAACTTTTGGCAACCCTGCAGGCATCGCAGGAATATTTGTGAGATTCAATTCAGCAAGTTCCCGGTTATCTTTTACAAGATCTCTTTCGCCCTGGTAAACAGATATCCGCATTCCACTTTGCCCGTCTTTTTGGGTGGTATATTGTCTTCCAACTTTTGTTGGAATTTTAGAGTTTCGTGGAATTAATACATCCATCAACCCACCCATTGTTTCAATACCAAGACTTAACGGCGTTATATCAAGCAATAAAAAATCTTTGTTATTACCCGCAAGAATATCTGCTTGAATCGCTGCACCCAAAGCAACTACTTCATCAGGGTTTACTGTGTCGTTCACTGGTTTGCCAAAGAAATTACTCACTGCTTCTTTTACTGCAGGTACTCTTGTACTTCCACCAACCATAACCACCACATCAATATCGTGTGATGTAAGATGTGCGTCTTTCAAAGAATTGCGGCAACTGTCAATCGTTTTGTTAATAAAAGGTTCAATAAGCGAATTAAAAGTTATTGTTGATATTTCAAGTTTATTACCATTCAATACTGTTTCAAAATTATCATTAGTACTCAAATATTTTTTTGCTTCTTCTGCACGTAAACGCAACGACTGTGATAATTCTTTGTTTGCATGTAATTCCTCTTCAGTAATATTCAAATTGTTTATCCAATATTTTACAACTGCTCTGTCAAAATCGTCACCACCTAAATAAGTGTCGCCATTGGTACTTAAAACCTCAAATATGCCATTTGTTATTTTCAGAATTGAAATATCAAAAGTGCCACCACCAAGATCATATACAGCTATTGTTTTTTCTTCTTCTTTTGACACACCTAAGCCATAAGCAAGACTTGCTGCAGTAGGTTCATTGATAATGCGTAATACGTCAAGCCCTGCAAGTTTTCCTGCATCTCTTGTCGCTTGTCGTTGTGCATCATTGAAATAAGCAGGAACAGTAATAACGGCTTTGGTAACGGGTGTTTTTAATATATGTTCTGCTCTTGCTTTTAACTCCTTTAATATTAAAGACGAAAGTTCTATAGGCGAATAAAATTTATCATCAACCTGCACTTTTACCAAACGTTCAGTATCATCATCAATAACTTTATACGTGAAAAAGTTTGCGTGTTCCTTCACGTCATTATAACTTTTTCCCATCAAACGTTTTGCGCTGAAGATGGTATTTGCAGGGTCGGTCTCAAGATATTGTTTTGCTTCATCTCCAACAATTACATCGCCATGTTCATTAAAATGAATCACACTGGGTACAAGACTGCTGCTATTGTTCTCTCTTAAAGCAATGGGTTTACCTGATTCAGGATGTATAATTGCAACCAAACTATTTGTTGTTCCAAGATCAATACCCACGATCATTTCTGCTTGTTGTAAACTGCCTGTTGCTATGTTGATTCCAATCTTCGCCATATCGATAAATGTATTTGTTCAGATTGATGCAAAATTAACCAATGTTGTTTTGATATGATTGCGAAAAGGGAAAACATAAGTTATGAAAACCTTTTAATAAATCCTTTTCTGAATCTTTTATAAGGAGTGAGGTGATGAGCAGAATAAAAAATAGTATAGGTGTGAATGATTGAGAACAATGTTATTGAGAATTATTTTTAAAGGAAATCCTTATTAAGATTTGGAAGAATATCTAAGTGGAAGTATTAAAATGAATTAGAACGTTTGTTAAGGAGCAAATATCCAAAAACTATAACTGGCATGGTTTTTAAAATATGTAATAGAAATTATTTGTTCACAATAAAATTTTTTTTATGAGAAGTATCTTGTATATCATAGCAGTCATCCTGATAATAGGATGGATACTTGGCGCCTTTGTTTACAGTGTGGGTGGTTTGATACACATCCTGCTTGTTCTTGCGATTATCTCTTTATTGATTGGATTGATTGGCGGAAGAAGTTCCGTATAAAAAAATCGCATACGATATATTTAGTGATTCATGGCGATCATTGGTAGTGATTGTTTCTTTAAACAACATTATCAAAGATTGCCATGTATTATTTTTTTGAAAGAAGAAACTGCAAAATGTTTCTTCTTTTATTTTATAATGAGAATTTTTGCTGAATAAAGAACGAAGCGTTGAAGTGAGGTGACACAACGATGCAGATATATGCACAGAAGTTGGTAACATAAAAAAACTTACAAAAAAATTAATGTTGATTTTTCTCAACAACTGTGGTGGCGACAAAATTATTGTGCAAATTCTACAACCGCTTCTGCAAGTGTGGCTGATCTTTCTTCTTTAAAAGCCTTGCGAGGCTTTAATCCCAATAACTGGAACATTGCATTGTCCTCATCAAAAGCTGGATTAGGTGTAGTTAATAATTTATCCCCGGCAAAGATGGAATTTGCGCCTGCCATAAAACACATAGCTTGCTCTGCAACGCTCATTTCTGCACGGCCTGCACTAAGCCGAACCATTGTTTTTGGCATAAGAATACGAGCTGTTGCAATCATGCGAACCATATCCCAAATGTCAACTTTTGGATTATTTTCAAGTGGTGTTCCCTTCACTCTTACCAATGCATTAATAGGAACACTTTCAGGATGTTGTTGCATGGTCGAAAGTGTGTGCAGCATTTTTATCCTGTCTTCATGCGTTTCACCCAAACCAATTATGCCACCGCAACAAACAGTAACGCCGGCTTTGCGCACATTATCCAAAGTTTGTAAACGATCTGTGTAAGTTCTTGTGCTGATAATTTCGTTGTAATAATCAGAAGAAGTATCAAGATTATGATTGTAAGCATGAAGACCTGCGTCTGCTAATTTCTTCGCCTGTTCTTCGTTAAGCATACCCAATGTGCAGCACACTTCCATGCCCATTTCATTCACACCTTTCACCATTTCGAGTACTCTGTCAAAGTCACGGTTATCTCTTACTTCCCGCCATGCTGCACCCATGCAAAAACGAGTGCTTCCTGCATCTTTTGCTTTTTGTGCATAAGCCAGCACTTCCTCTTTTTTCATCAGTGCATGTACATTAACACCGGTGTTGTAACGAGCGGCCTGCGGACAATAAGCACAGTCTTCAGTACAACCGCCTGTTTTAATGCTTAATAAAGTACAAACCTGCACTTCTGCTGTATCATTATAAGTATGATGAATGTTTGCAGCACGAAAAATAAGTTCTAATAAAGGAGAATTATAAATTGAATGGATCTCATCAACAGACCAATCGTTGCGAACAGGTGCATTCATAAAAACTATTTGCCGACAAATATAGTGCGCATCGTTTTAATGCAAGTTCGAAATTCCTACTCATTCAAAAACTGAAATGAAGGTGTCTGACACTTTTTAAGTGTCTGTCACCTTCATGAATCTATTTTTTTGTACTCTTCGGTTCTTTTTCTTTTATTGTTTTTCTTCCTGAGTTTTTTAATGCTTTATCTAACAGAAATTCTATCTGTCCGTTAACACTGCGAAATTCATCTGCTGCCCACTTCTCCAGAGCGGTATATGTATATTCATCAATTCTTAATACAAATGATTTCTTTGCCAAACGCTCAATTTTAAAAATTATCACACACCTTTTTTCTATTGCAGGTTTATCATATTTTGGTGAGATGAGAAACGACAAATGTTAGATTTTTTGCCTCTCGCTTGTGACCTTTCACGCTAAACACAATTATTGATATAAGCTACCCGTGTTCAATACAGGTGTTGCGGCTTTTTCACCACATAAAACAACCATCAGGTTGCTTACCATCGCAGCTTTTTTCTCTTCGTCTAAACTAACTATTTGTTTTTTTGAAAGCTCTTCCAAGGCAAGTTCCACCATACCTACAGCGCCTTCTACAATTTTAAAACGAGCTGCTACAACTGCTGCAGCCTGTTGCCTTTGTAACATGGCGCCAGCAATTTCAGGTGAAT
>JAEZRL010000002.1 GCA_023440945.1 Bacteroidota bacterium | reverse complement strand
GTTGAAGGTGCTCAAAAACAAGGGCAAGATTTGCTGATTTTTTGTCCTAATGGCATAAGTAAAGAAATAGTGGAAAATTTCGATGCAATCTTTCAGATAGAGATCACCTTTATTCCGAAAATTGATTTGTTGAAAGAACTTAAAAATGCTTTTGCAGATAGAAATAATGTCGATTCGTGGGAGGAAATAAACTCCGTTTTACCAAAGCTTCACTTTATTTATGGTCCTCCCGGTACAGGTAAAACAACAACTTTATGCAATAAAATCTTGGATGAAGTAAAATTGAATCCTAGTGTGAATTATTTGTTCTTGACACCAACGAACAAAGCTGCAGATGTTTTGTGTAAGAAACTATTAAAGCCATCCAGTTTAGAAAATGATTTAATAGCTTCAAAAATTGAAGCACTTAAAGAGGAGGATAAATATTTATCTATTTACAGAATTGGCAAACCTACTGATCCCGAAATTGAATCATTAGAGTTGGATGTTTATCAAGACTCGGTAACTAATACTTTAATAAACATTGCCAATGTAATTGCAATGACAATACATAGGCTTCCGTACACCAAAGTATTTGATTCAAATGATGATAGTGAAATCAAACTCTTTAAACTTGAAAATCATTGGGACTATGTAGTTTTTGATGAAGCCTCAATGATTAATCTTCCGTATATCGTATTTGCGCTTCTTTCAATTTTTAAATTTAGTCCAAACGCTAAATTTATTATCGCTGGTGACCCAAAACAAATTCCGCCTGTTGTAGATGTAAACGATAAAGAACTGGAAGAATTAGACATTCAAGACGAGAATATTTATTCGATGATGGATATTAAGAGTTTTAAGGAAAGAGAACAATCCCTTAGGACTAATGATACCATCGAAAACTTAAAACTGCAATATCGCAGTGTAAAGAAGATAGGGCAATTGTTTAGCGAACTTTCTTATAGTGATTTATTAGAGCACCATAGAGAAATAACAAAGAAAACTCCAAAAGAATTGCCTGCTGCTTTTCAAAAATTAGTTAGCAACAATGTAATGTTTATTGATATTCCACTTAATAATGAAGATTCTATTTATAAAATCAGGCAATTGTTTTATAGCTCGTATCATATATATAGCGCAATACTTGTAAGTGAAATAATAAAATACTTTGATTCTACACTTAACGACGGTGATAGTTGGTCAATTGGTTTAATTGCTCCATATAAAGCTCAAGCTGTAATGATGAATAAACTAATTGCTTCTTTTGGAATTTCTGATAGATTAAAAATATTTGCAGATACAGTACACGGCTTCCAAGGCGATGAATGTGATATTGTATTTTTTATTTCAAACCCGAATAACTACAAATATACAGGTCATCAGAAATGCTTACTTTCTAAAGAATATATCTACAATGTGGCTATAAGTCGTGCAAAGGATTATCTGATAATATTGCACCCCTTTTTTGAAATTCCTGATAACCCTTTTATTAACAAGCTAAAGGCAAGTTACCATTCTCATTTTGGAAATCCATTTATCCATAAAGCATCAGATTTTGAAAAAGTTTTGTTCAAGGATAAAACATTTATTTATGACAATAGCTACATTACTGGTCACGATACCGTGAACGTTTTTGGTCAGTTAGAAAAGAAGTATTTTATTAAAGCAAATCCAAGTGCAATAGATATTCAATTAAGGAAACTATAAGCGATAGATATGATTTTAAGCAATGACAATAAATACAGGGGGAATTTAGGTTCTACTTTAAAACTGGATGAATACAGCCATGTAGAGAAACCCTTTTTAGAGCAGTTGAATGGTTTGAATTGGGAAGTATTGGAACTGCAAACACAGCAACAACCCGAGCAAAGTTTCAGAACTTCTTTTTCAGAAGTGGTGCTCAAACCAAAGCTGCGGGAAGCATTAGTAAAAATCAATCCATTTCTCACCGTAGCACAGGTAGATGAATTGGAACGTAAAATCACCACCTTTCAAAAGAACAGCTTGTTGGAAAATAACCAACAGGTATTGCATTACCTGTTAGAGAATACCACGGTTTCCAAAAACGAACTTACTGGCGAACTAAGTCCTACGGTTCGTTTCATAGATTTTGAAAATGTAGAGAACAACAGCTTTATTGCCATTTCGCAATTCAAGGTAGTAGTTACCGGCACAGACCACCACATTATTCCCGACATTGTACTATTTGTAAACGGCTTGCCTTTGGTGGTAATAGAAGCTAAGTCATCCAAAGTAAAAGAACCTATCCCCGAAGCCATTGACCAACTGATGCGGTATTCAGAGCAAAGAGGTGACACAGGCGAAGGTAACAAAGAACTGTTTTATTACAACCAGATATTGGTGACCACTTGCCGCACTGAAGCAAAATTCGGTTCCATTACCACCCGAATTGAAAAACACTTTTACCGTTGGACAGACCCCTATCCCCGTACCCTCAATGATTTAGCACACGGTCAATCTTCCCCAAATGATCAGCAGCGCTTGGTAGCGGGAATGCTTGACCGCAGAAACCTGCTGGATATTCTTCGGGTGTTCACCGTTTTTTCAACTAATGACAAGGGGCAGAAAATAAAAATAGTTGGCAGGTACCAGCAGTTCAGAGCGGTAAAGATCGCCACCCAACGTTTAATTGATGGTAAAAACCCAATGGAAAGAGGCGGTATCATCTGGCATACACAGGGGTCGGGCAAGTCTCTCACCATGATGTTTATGGTGCGGGAAATGAAACTTAGGACTGAGCTTATGTCTTGGAAAATCATTTTTGTAACCGACCGTACGCAGTTGGAAGAGCAATTGGGTGAAACAGGACAAAGCATCGGATTCACCATCAAGGCAGCCAATTTTATCAACCCAAAAAATCCACCCAACGGACAAAGTTTAAAGGAGTTGTTAAGCAACGATAATTCCGATTTGGTGATGGCGATGATACACAAGTTCCAGGAAAACGGCGATTTAACCGGCTTGGAAATATTTCCGGAACTGAATAAGAATAGCAACATCTTAATTATGACTGATGAAGCTCATAGATCACAATATTCGCTATTGGCTGCCAATTTAGATCGTGCTGTGCCCAATGCTACTTCTATTGGTTTTACAGGAACACCCACCGCCAAAACCGAGAAGAAATACAAAGACTACATCGATAAGTACACCATGCGTCAGGCTATAGACGATGGAGTTACCCTGGAAATAGTGTATGAAGGTTTTACCCACAATGCAGAAGTGGAAGACCAAAAAGGGATGGATGATAAGTTTGCTGACGTATTCAGCGATTATCAACTCACTGAAAGGCTGCAAATATTGGGCTTTGGTTCCCGTGATGCGTATTTGGACAGCATGAGCACCATCATGGATAAAGCCAAAAGCATGGTGAACCATTATGTGGAACACATCTTTTCAGGTGGTTTCAAAGCTCAGATAGTTGCCAATTCACGCATTGCAGCCGTCCGCTACAAAGCAGCTATTGATAATGCACTGAAAAAAAAGATTGCTGAACTGGAGATAGATAACCCAATGCTGGTAAACCTTGATGTGCTGAGCAAGATAGAAACCGCAGTGGTTATTTCAGGAAGCCACAATGACGAATTGGAAATAAAAGCCTACACCAATAACGACTACCATAAAAAAAGTATCAAACGTTTTAAGCTGCCATTCGGTAAAACCGATGAAGAAGATAAAACACTTAATGGCAATGTGGGTATCATTATCGTAAACAATATGTTGCTTACAGGTTTTGATGCACCAATTGAACAGGTAATGTATTTAGACAGGGTTATTGTGGCTCATAACCTTTTGCAAACCATAGCCAGGGTAAATCGTGTAGGTCCAGAAGGCAAAGACAAGGGTTTTGTAGTGGATTATGTAGGTGTAGGACACCACCTTAAAAGGGCATTAGACGTCTACGCCGAAAAGGAATTGCAAGAGACCATTGAATGCCTATCGGATGATGATGCAGAACTGCGCAATTTAATAAAAGCCCATAATGACATTTTGGATTTTCTGAAAGTGTATGGATTGGAAGACCTTTCTGATTCAGATGCTTTTTTTGATGTGTTTTATGATGAAGACATTCGGTTTGAATATATAAAGCTGTATAACATACTTACAAGTTGTTTCAACACGGTTTTACCACGCAAAGAAGCCTTGGAATTTTTCACTGACTGGAAAGCCTTTACAGAAATCAATGCTTTAGCAAACAAACATTTCAGGGATGGCAGGTTTAGTATGAAAGGAATTCCCCCAAAACTAAGAGCTATTGCAGACGAGTATTTAATCTCCAAAGGTATCGAACAAAAGGTGGCTCCTATTTCTATCATAGCCGACGACTTTTTTAATAAAGTTGTCGCCACTAAAAAACGTGAAAAGACAAAGGCTGCTGAAGTAGAACATGCCATACGTCACTTTATTGATTTAAACATAGATGAAGACCCGGAACTGTTCGCCTCTTTTGCTAAGGCATTGGAAGAAATCCTGCAAAACTTCAAGGGAAACTGGAAACTGATTTATGAAGAATTGGAAAAGCTGAGAGAGAAAATTAAAAACCGTGAAAAGGAAGAAACCTATGGATTAGACCGGAAAAAGCAAATGCCCTTCTTCCGCATTTTCAAGGCAGAATTGTTTGAGAATCGGGATTTAACAGAAGATGAAATAGCCCGAAATGTTAACCTTACCCAGCATATTTTCAACTTGGTGGTGACTGAGATAAAGCTTACAGGTTTTTGGGACAGTACACCGGCTCAATTAAAGCTCAAAGCAGAATTGCAAAAGATGCTATTGTCACCAGACTTCAAAGATTTACCAAATATCATTATCAAGCGTAATCAAATCATTTCAAGAATAATGGAATTAGCCAAAACCAATCATTTCAAAATAGTAAACGACTAATGGTTATTGAGTATCAGATAAAATATTCCAATCGCAAAACCCTCAATATCTCGGTTGAAAGAGATAGGAGCATTGTTGTCCGTGCTCCACATTATTTATCAACAGAAAAAATTGACAAAATCGTTCAATCAAAAAGACAATGGATAAAGGAAAAACTAAGTCATGCCCAAAAATATCCAGCGGTTCCAGTGAGTAAGGAATTTGTGTCAGGGGAAACATTGATGTACTTGGGAAAGAACTATCAACTACTGCTGGTTGATGAAGAAATAGAAGGTATTGAGTTTGATCAGCGTTTCAAAATATCAAAAGTAAATCAGCCTAAAGCCAATGAGTTGTTTAAAAAGTGGTATTTGAAACAGGCTCTCTTAAAAATTGAACCCTTAGCTACCAAATATGCAAGGAATTTAGGAGTGCAATACAATCAATTCAAAACATCGGAAATGAAATATCGATGGGGCTCGTGCACGCCTGCAAACAACATCATTTTCAACTGGCGTATTATCAAAGCACCAATGTATGTATTGGAATATTTGGTAGCCCACGAGCTCGTTCACTTGATCGAAAATAATCATACACCAAGATTTTGGAATATTCTTTCGATTCAAGTACCTAATTATGAAAAAGCAAAAAACTGGTTAAAGAAAAACGGACAACTATTAGAAGTGGATTTTTAAAATATCACGCCAATGGAACAAATCCTATTAAATATCATCCCTTTCACACCCTTAGAAGAAAAGCTAACCTTCGCATTCTATGGTGAAAAAATACCTGGTGCAGCTTCTATCAAGTGGGATAAGTTATATGAAGAATTTCCAGAAGGCAGAGACCCGAAGATGAAAAATTACTATGCAGATTTTCAACGTGCAAGGGAAGGCGCAATCATAAAAGAGATCGATGTTTTCAATGCTATCAAGTTCACTCAACATTATTATCGTTACCTCATACTCAATTATTTTAAAAGAATAGAAGGCTCAATTGTATTCCCAAATTTCACGAATGATGTTGAAGTATGGTTTGAGGAAAAGAATATTTCAAATCCTGACTACCGGCTATACAACAAATTCACACTTAAAGTTCAGTACAAAAATGTAGCAAACGACGGCTACGAATTGATGCTTGCTTACAATGGCACATCAAAGGTATGGAAGCAAACTATTGCAGATATAGCAGATTACGATGGAGAAAAATACACAACAGTGATACATAACGGCATTGTGTACAATTACAAAAAAATGTGCCCTGAATTAAAGCAGGATATTGAAAATATTTACCCCATATTAAACAACGAAATAAAAAGAGATTGGGAGATTGAAGAGGAAAGAATTTTTGAAAATCGTTACCCCATCTTTTACGGTCACATAGAGGCATTTTACAAGGCTTATTTAAATACCAAAACGTTTAATCAAATAATCAAGCTTTCGTCAAAAGGCTTTTACTCAGTCCCGCAAACGAAGATTTTCTTTACATCACAGGATGCAAACATGCTGCGGTTTAAGGATGGTACAAATGTTAATCCGTTGATGGGCATGATAGAAAGTAAGCCTTTAGCTTCTTATACAGAAAAGCCGGTGAAGTTCTTTTTCATCTGTCACGAACAAGACAAGGATTTTATAAAAGACACATTTTACAATTACATTACTTACGGTTGGCACAAACCCGTTGATGGGGTGGAAAAGCATACAAAGAGCCTAAAAAAATTTATCAATCAGGATTACAGTATTGATAAAACTAAAAGGATTTGCTTTTCTAACACAGATACCATTTTTGAAGAAATAGAACCGAAGCTAAGGGCATTGAAAGAAGATGAAGCCAACAGGTGGGTAGCTCTTTATTTTAGCCCCGTATCAAAAGATGCAAAGCAACATCCGCAGTACAACACTTATTATAAAATCAAAGAAATCCTTCTTGAAAAGAGCATTACCTCTCAAGTATTGTATAAGGAACATTTAAATAGGGAAGATTATTTTTATTTCCTTCCCAATATTTCAGTAGCCCTATTGGCAAAAATTGGAGGCATTCCTTGGCGATTGGACAGAGAACCGGAAGACGAAGTAATTATAGGAATTGGAGCGTTTAAGCCAATCAATTCAGAACACAGATTTGTAGGGAGTGCCTTTTGTTTTGATAATACCGGAAACTTTGAAGGCTTCGATTGTTTCAGGGAAGATGAAACAACTATGTTAGCAGGTTCGATCAGAGAAGCGGTCGAAAAATTTATTGAGAAGAAAGAAGAACCTAAAAGGATAATAATTCACTTCTATAAAGAAATATCAGACAGGAAAGAACTGAAGCCAATACTCGACATGCTTAAAGAAATTAGCGACAGGGAAATACCTGTTATTGTTGTTACCATCAATAAAACAGACAGTCAGGAACTAATTGGCTTTGATATGAAGGCATCTGGCAAAATGCCAATGAGTGGTAGATATGTAAGCGTTGGTTTCAATAAATACCTATTGTTCAATAATGTTCGTTATTACTGGAATAGCAAGTTGGGAGATAGGGATTATCATTTTCCAATCAAGCTATCCATTCGGGCATCACAGGAAGGTATCATTGATGATCCGGCAGTATTGCGTCAGTTGGTTGACCAGGTGTATCAGTTCAGCCGCATGTACTGGAAAAGCATAAGCCAGCAAAACCTGCCGGTAACAATCCGCTATCCTGAAATGGTAGCACAAATCTATCCGCATTTTGCCGATGGCAACCTGCCGGAATTTGGAAAGAAAAACCTTTGGTTTTTGTAGAATTTATTTTTGTTACCTGCGATATAAATTCAATCGTCTTCCGTTGTGTCACTCACTTGTACGTTCTGTAATTCTATTGAGCGTTTTGGCATCAGCCTACGGTAGCTAAGCCAACTCACACTTCTTGATATTAGCCACCTTCGGCTTCCCACAGCAAAAGCTATTCGTGCCTCATAGCACTTGCTTTTTGCCCAGCTTCTTTGTCAGCTTCAGTACAAATCCCAGCGATATTAATTCTCACATCAGCAGAACCTACGCTGCAAGGTAAATAGGTGTTCCTCATGCCTATTCGGCAAGCAGATGTGCCAAACCAGTGCAGCAGCAGCAATACATCTATTTATTAATCTTGAAAGGTATTGCTGCACCTGCACTGCTCTTCGGGTGCTACGCTACGCTTCGCAGTTTGTCACACTGCTTGCAGCTCATACGGCATTCGTCACGGCAGCTTTTGTGTCCTTCATGCCACCTCATTCATTTCGTCCTTCGTTTCGCTCCATTACACCACGTTCGTAGCGTGACTATTTGCTGCAAGGCATGGCACACTATCCAACACACAAAGCAAAAGCACAAGTGATGCACATACCTTTTCGCAAGCTACGCTACAATACTCCCTGGGTTCCATTCCGCTACACTACGTCCTGCATTCATTTCAGTAGCATTCAGTCCACTCGCTGCCAATAATTTTGCTCGCCTTGCGTACCACCGTCTGCGTTCAGGGGCTTCACTGACACAAACCTTTGCTCATGCACTGACCTTGACACAAAGCGATGAAGTGCATGTCACGTTCCGCCCCTTCACTGTGCGTCCATCGCTCCCTGCGGTTGCTTTACTGTCCGCCCCAGCCGGTGGTGCTCGCAGCCGCCTCCGTTACGCCTTGACCTTGACACAAAACCCGATGCTTCGCAAGGCTTCTCTTCGGCGTCTTTGACGGCTCGCTACGCTGCCAAGCTACAGCCGCTGTTACTCCCAGCGGCGGCTAACGCTACTTTTTGCCGCAGGCGCTTTTACCTTTCCTGTCAACACACAAGAAATATCTATCAGCTTAAATATGGCTCGAACCAATTTTCTACTTCTTCGACAGTAGTAAGCATTGTTACATTTTCAATCGGAAAACCTTCCATTTGCGTAATAATTTTTACATGATCACCTTGTTCGATGTCAGCAATCATTTGATTTTTTAATTCTTCAAAAATGTGCGGATAGCCACTTGTAAGTGGTTCCATGACTTGATGTTTGTTGTACGTTTTAATCATTGTAAATCCTTTTACTTATAAATATGGTGGAAATCACAAAAAGATTGAAATGCAGAAAATTTTTTTGAAAAAAAAGTGCAGCAAGTTAGGCGGCTACCACAATCCCTAACTTATGGCTGCAAAGAAATTCCGCCATAAACACAAATCCCGCCGCACAAAGCTTTCTTTTATTGCGTTGCTTCTTTGCAGCCAGCTACGCCGCCTGATGTAGCTGCTTTCTTTTTTTCTCTTTTTTCTTTTAAAAATTAAAATTTTAATGAAATGAAGAACGCAAATCACTACTTCGGAAGCAGCATGGGTTCAGAAAATTTTTACCGTCATAACATCGCTAAAATCATTTACACTGACGGAGTAAAAGAAATGGCTGAAACTTGTGGCGCTTATTGGTTAATTGATTTAATCATAAGCCATCAAACCAACAAAGCAGTAAGACAAGAACCTTTTCAAGTGTGGGATCTGAATAGGGTAAAACAAAATCATTTTCGTATTATTTGCAATGATGGAAATGGTAAAGACATCACATGCCAGGAAATTCCATTCAGCGATTTTCCGTATGATCTTGCCACCATCTGGTTAGTTGATGGGTGTCTGATGTTACCAAAAGAATACTAAACAAAGAAAGCAGTCGCCAACGGCTGCTTTTTGCATAACTACCGCAACGTGGTAATGAAACGGCTTTTGCTGATACGTTTTTTATAAAGCAAAGTTAGCTACGGCAGTCCGACACACAGACCCAAATAAAAAAACCAAAAGACTACGGCATAAACACAAGACCCTACACACAAAGCCTTCTTTTATTCCGTTTCCTTTTGGTTTTTTATCTGCCTTCGCTGATGATGATGCTTATAAAAAATCATAGTTATGCAAAAGCAGCTTCGTATCATCACCAGTCGTCGTTTGGCAGTTTGCCCTCTTAGCAGTTCCTGCTTTCCTGTACCGTCCGTTCCTTCCTGGGTTTTCGGTAGGCATGTTGGCAGGCGTTCCATTTGCTATCAATATTCAGGCACTCGGGTTTTTGCCATAGCGTCTTGTGGTTGGTTTCTTCATTGTTCACCTTCAGGTCGTCGTTGGTTGTCAGCATTGCCCTTTTAGGGTAGTGCTGGAAAGAAAAATGCTCCGCCATTAAGCGAAGCATTTTAACTGAAAGAATGAACAGAGATTATGCTACTTCCACAATAGAAAGAGCGTTGTAAGCACCATTTTTCAAAGTGTATTGAACACCGTTCACTTCCTGGAAAAATTCAACAGCAAGTAAAAACATGCTTGTACCTGATCCGGCAGGAACTCCCGCAGGTGTTAAGGTCACGTTACCTGAAGTTGCATCAATTACAACATTTGTAGTGTTTGTATATTCCACTGCTGAAGTGCCGGCAGCGAAATCAACTTTTGCCCATGCACCACGCAATGAAACATGCGAAGCTCCGATAGGTGCTGCAATATCATTGATCGGAACAAGTCCTGAAATTGTGATGATACCTGTGGCTGTATCAACTGCATACGGCTTGTAAAGAATAGATGAAAGAATTGCATTGATGTTGAAATCAAAGTTTTTCAATTCATCAGTTGCGCCAGGTGCTGCAATACCTACACCAACATTTCTTTCGCCTCTTTGCGAAGTAGTGTCGTAGTTCTTTATGATGGTCATTAACTGCGTTACCCTTGCAGTAATACGATTATCAGCAGCAGTCAACATAAGAGTGCGAACTGCATCTCTTAAAAGTTTTCCTGCAGCCGCAGCCGAACCAAATTCAGAACCATTTTCACGAGTTCTTTGAAATGTTGGATCATTAGCGATGCGATCACCAGATACACCGCTTTTAGTTTTCACAAGGTGACCATCTTGAGTTTTATAGAAAGTTAGTTCATCAAGAGTACCTTCGATTTTTAAGAGACCTTTTAGCCTTGCCATTTTTATTTACTTTTTTGAGTTAGTAAGCAATTTTTGCTTTGATGCAATAGCATCTGAAAACAAAAATAGAATGGCTGTAAAGGCTTAGCAAATGTGCCGTTCCGCTTGTTCCGTTTTTGCCACATTATTCCATCAACCACACTTTTATCCTTCATGTCAAAGCAATATCTTTGCTATACATACAGCATACCTTCGGTATGGATAGTGTATGAAATAGTCAATTGAAAGATGAATAGACTGTGCATTTATCCGAAAGACGTTCAGATAATCACAGGCAGAAGCGACCGATATGGCAGAAATCTTATCAAGAAGATCAAGGACCATTTCAAAAAGCAACAACACCAGGTTGTTACTATTGAAGAGTTCTGCCAGTACATGGGCTTACAACTGGAGACTGTTGTTAAGCAATTGAGATAGGTTGTAATCCTTATCTTCGCTGAAGCTGTGATAAGGTAAAGCACACTCACACATCAACATGGTTTTATCCTTTCTTTGTTCACTGCTTGCACTTGTTTCAGCGTACCTTGTTGCTTATTTGTTGCCCGATCTTCTGAAACCATTGATAATGCTACATCCTCTATATTCTGTATCGGAAAGTAATTATCCTATTCTTTTTAATTCCCGTGTTATCAAAAGCATGCAAAGCTTACTGATACATAAGAAGAATACTTCACTTGACTGCTAATGCCGTTACTACACTGTAAAGCCTTTTCGTTGATTTATTGAAAGAACATCCCAAAGACAAATAAAATGTAAAGTTAAGTCGAATTACAGCAGTAAAAATAAAGCACAGCTTGATACATTTATTTTTGTCGACACAAATCTCCTAAACAAAAAAGCCTTTCTGCAATTGTGCAAAAAGGCTTTTTAAATAAATATGGCAGCTACCTACTCTCCCGGGGGCATAGCCCAAGTACCATTGGCCATGAGGGGCTTAACTTCTCTGTTCGGGATGGGAAGAGGTGAACACCCTCGGCAAAACCACCATAAAAAGTTATGAGTGTTAAGTATAGGTCATAAGTGACGTTTCGACTTATAACTTATAACGTACTACGCTCAATAAATTAGACATATTGGAAAAGCATTAGTTAAGTTTTCTGCCTTACTCCCCCCTTAGGGGATGGTGGCAAAATAAAATTAAAGCTTACGGGTAATTAGTACTGCTCGGCTTTGCTGTTACCAGCTTTACACCTGCAGCCTATCAACGTCATCGTCTCTGACGACCCTTAAAAGTAAACTCATCTTGAGGAAGGTTTCACGCTTAGATGCTTTCAGCGTTTATCCTGTCTGTACATAGCTACTCTGCACTGCAGTTGGCACCACAACAGATACACCAGCGGTACATGCGACCCGGTCCTCTCGTACTAAGGTCACGTCCTCGCAATTTACTAGCGCCCACCACAGATAGGGACCGAACTGTCTTGCGACGTTCTGAACCCAGTTCACGTGCCACTTTAATCGGCGAACAGCCGAACCCTTGGGACCTTCTCCAGCCCCAGGATGTGACGAACCGACATC
>JAEZRL010000488.1 GCA_023440945.1 Bacteroidota bacterium | reverse complement strand
AAGGAAAACTGATCGTCGATCCGGAAGCAAAACTGGAAGAGGAACTGGTTGTTCGACCAACCAGCGAAGCGATCATTTGGAATACCTATAAAACCTGGATACAATCTTACCGCGATCTTCCTATCCTAATCAATCAGTGGGCAAACGTAGTAAGATGGGAAATGCGCACCCGTTTGTTTTTGCGCACTGCAGAATTTTTATGGCAGGAAGGTCATACGGCACATGCAACCAAAGAAGAAGCTGTTGCTGAAGCAGAACAAATGCTAAACGTGTATGCTGATTTTGCCGAGAATTATATGGCAATGCCTGTTATTAAAGGTGTAAAAACACCAAACGAGCGTTTTGCGGGTGCAGAAGACACTTATTGTATTGAAGCATTGATGCAGGATGGAAAAGCTTTGCAGGCAGGCACATCCCATTTTCTTGGTCAGAATTTCGCCAAGGCTTTCGATGTTAAGTTCAGCGATAAAGATAATAAGCTCGATTATGTTTGGGCTACAAGCTGGGGCGTAAGCACAAGACTTATTGGTGCTTTGGTTATGGCGCATAGTGATGATGATGGTTTGGTTCTACCTCCTAAAATTGCACCTGTTCAGGTTGTTATCGTTCCTATTTATAAAGGCGAAGAACAAAAAGCATTACTGGATGCTAAAGTGAAGAATGAAATCATTCCTTCTTTAAAAGCCACAGGAATTTCCGTTAAATACGATGATAGCGATAATGTTCGTCCGGGTTGGAAGTTTGCGGAATATGAAATGAAAGGAGTTCCTGTACGCATGGCTATTGGTGCAAGAGACCTGCAAAACAATGTGATTGAAGTAGCAAGAAGAGATACAAAAGAAAAAGCAAGTTATAGCTTAGACGGATTAACAGAGAGAATAAAAAGTTTGCTGGATGATATTCAGCAAAACATGTATAATAAAGCAAAGACTTATCGTGATTCACATATTACGAAAGCAGATACCTGGGAAGAATTTGTAAAATTGCTCGATGAAAAAGGTGGCTTTATTTCTGCACACTGGGATGGTACTTCTGAAACCGAAGAAAAAATAAAAGAGCTAACGAAAGCAACCATTCGTTGTATTCCTTTGAATAATGAACAGGAGCAGGGTAAGGACATTTTAACTGGCAAGCCTTCTTCTCAAAGAGTTTTATTCGCAAGAGCTTATTAAAAAAACCAGGAACAATATAAAGGGGTTGAAATTATTTCATAAATTGGAGCAAAACTAATTTTTATGGAACAAACCACTCAACCCTTATTCGAACTCCAGATTGATCCACAGGGACAACAGTATTTGTACAACACGGCAAAATGGTCTAAATTTTTATCTATCGTCGGTTTTATTTTTATCGGTTTTTTCATTGTTGTTGCCCTTTTTATTGGTGCAATATTCAATACTATCAGCAGTCAATCTACCAATGTTATGCCTGCCTATTTTAATGGAGCTACCCTCAGTTTTATTTATATAATAATTGCACTTATTTATTTTTTCCCGTGTTTGCATTTATACCGTTTTTCAAGTCGTATGCTTAATGCGCTTTCAGCAAGTGACCAGGCTACTTTAAACAGTTCTTTATCTCAACTGAAAGCCTTTTTCAAATTCATGGGTGTACTTACAATTGTTGTATTGTCATTATATGTATTGGGAATGATCAGCGCCATTTTTGTTGGTAGCATATTTATGCAATCGTAATTAACATCTTTACATAAAAATGCCACATACTTCATGAAAGGTGTATGTGGCATTTTAAATTACTGGTATTTTTTATTTCTGATTTTCAGGTCTTAAACTTCTTACTGTTTTACCGGCCTGCCACATTTCGCTTTCACGTAGCTCTTTTAATTCTTCGTTCAGCTTCTCACGATAATCAGGTTGAGAGTTTGAGTCGATAGAACGTTGAGATTCTTTACCCGTAGCAACACTTTCATACAGTTCATTAAACACAGGCAATGTTGCATCGCGAAATTTTTTCCACCAATCCAATGCACCGCGTTGCGCAGTAGTTGAACAGTTTGCATACATCCAATCCATACCATTCTCAGCCACCAAAGGCATTAATGATTGTGTTAATTCTTCAACTGTTTCATTGAACGCTTCGGAAGGAGAATGGCCTTTATCGCGAAGCACCTGGTATTGCGCAGCAAAAATACCTTGAATCGCACCCATTAAAGTACCACGTTCACCAGTAAGATCGCTGAATACTTCTTTCTTGAAATCTGTTTCAAACAAATAACCGCTTCCAACTGCAATGCCTAATGCAATAACACGGTCTCTTGCTTTGCCGGTTGCATCCTGGTAAATGGCATAAGAACTATTCAAACCGCGGCCCTGCAAAAACATTCTCCGCAAAGAAGTTCCTGAACCTTTTGGTGCAACCAAAAACACATCTACATCTTTCGGAGGAATAATTCCTGTTTGCTCGTTGAACGTAATGCCGAAGCCATGAGAAAAATATAGTGCTTTGCCTGCTGTTAAATTTTTCTTTACAGTGGGCCATAATTCAATTTGTGCAGCATCACTGAGGAGATAACAAATGATTGTTCCTTTTTGCAATGCTTCTTCAATCTCGAACAAAGTTTCGCCGGGCACAAAACCATCGGCTACTGCTTTATCCCATGTCTTTGAATTTTTGCGTTGACCAATAATAACGTTGATACCATTATCCCTTTGGTTTAATGCCTGACCTGGTCCCTGCACGCCATATCCTATCACTGCTACTGTTTCGTTTTTTAAAACTTCCTGTGCTTTGGAGAGCGGGAACTCTTCACGTGTTACAACGTTTTCCTCCACTCCACCGAAATTTAGTTTTGCCATGTTTTAGTTTGTGTTGAATTAGAAATTTTGAATGTTGAATGTTCACTGATCACTCAACATTTATCATTTAAAATATTTTTTATTAAGCCAACTGTATCTCTTTACTCATCGCCTGTTGTGTCACTCACTTGTACGTTCTGAACTATTATCATCAAGAAATGTTTTCATCTCTTCCTCTAATCAATTTGTTAATCTTCGCAAATCAAGGTTCAGACGATGCTTTCTTCTCGTTAAAAATTATCCTGTTGTTGAACGGGTCATACACCTGCACACTCCATGCGTCGTAAAAAGTTTCTTCAAAACCCGGTCTGTTGTATTTATATTTTTTATCGATCAGTTCTTTATGATATTCCTTCAATCCTGTACACCAAACAAATACATGCGTGTCTGGTGTTCCATCACCGCTGTGTTCGCTGAGATGTAGTGTAATTCCATCTCTTTCAATTTCCATGTAAACAGGAGCATTTTCTTCAAAGCGATGTTCCCAAACAATCTTGAACCCCAGCCAATCAATATAGCATTCGATTGCTTTTTGATAATCGAAAATACGTAGCACAGGTATGGTTTTTATCACCTCCATCACATACTAAAAACTTCCTGCTGTTTATCTAAATATTCATTTTCAATTACAACTTCACCAGGCTCGGCTTGTTCAAACTCTTTCAGTCTCTCATGAAAATCATGACTGCCTTTAATAATACCAACTCTTCCGCTTCTTACAAATTCTATTAATCCGTACGGTTCCAAAGCCTTAATCAGCGCATCTGTTTCTTCACGGTGACCGGTCGTTTCAAATACCGTATAATCCATACGGATAGCTACAGCTCTCGCACCATATTTTCTCAGTAATCTTTCCACTTTCGCTTTGGCCGCAATTTCTTCCGTAGGTACTTTATATAAAGCCAGTTCCTGCCAAACAATCTCATCATCGCTGTTGTAATAGGCTTTTAAAACTTCCACCTGCTTTTCAATCTGCCGGCAAAGCTTTTTAACTACTTCTTCGGTTTCATTGATAACAATAGTAAAGCGATGTACACTTTCCACCTCCGATGGCGACGTATTTAAGCTTTCAATGTTTATTTTTCTGCGGGAAAACATAATAGCGATGCGGTTAAGTAAACCGATCTGGTTCTCGGTATAAACTGTTATGGTAAATTCTTGTTTTTGCATATTCAAAGCTTTAGCTTTCAGCTGAATAAAAATTATTAAATAGCGCTCTTATCTAAAAGTTCCTCGATAATGGTTCGAAGCTATCTTAATCTTATCTCGGCCACGCTTGAACCTTGTGGCACCATGGGGAATACATTATTCTCTTTACCCACCATTATTTCAAGCAAATAAGAACCATTATGATCAAGCATTGTTTGCAATGCATCTTTCAATTCTTTGCGATCTGATATGCTGTTGCCTTCAATACCATAAGCCTTTGCAAGCATTACAAAATCGGGACTTGCGATGTCAACAAATGAATAACGTCTATCGTTAAATAGTTGCTGCCACTGACGCACCATTCCAAGAAAATGATTATTAAGGATAAGAATCTTTATATCTACTTCGCTCTGCATAACAGTTCCTAATTCCTGCAACGTCATTTGAAAACCGCCATCACCGATAACTGCCACCACTTCTCTCTCCGGTGCACCGAATTTTGCACCGATAGCAGCCGGAAGTGCAAAACCCATCGTACCTAAACCACCGGATGTAATGTTGCTTCTTGACTGAGTGAATTTTGCATAACGGCACGCTACCATCTGGTGCTGCCCCACATCCGTAACGACCACAGCAGCGCCACTTGTTAATTCATTCAACACTTTTATCACTTCGCCCATCGTCATAATTTCTGTTGATGGATTTAATTCTTCTTTAATAACCTCCTCTATTTCTTTTTGCTCAAGTTGTCTGAATTTTTGCAGCCATTCCTTATGTTGTTTTGCTTCAACCAAAGAGGTAAGCATAGGCAAGGTTTCTTTACAATCGCCCCAAACCGGTATCGTTGATTTTACATTTTTATCAATTTCTGCAGGATCAATGTCAAGATGGATGATCTTTGCCTGTCTTGCATATTTATCAAGCCTGCCTGTAACACGGTCATCGAAACGCATACCAATCGCAATAAGCACATCACATTCGTTGGTTAAAACATTTGGTGCATAATTACCGTGCATGCCTAACATGCCTACATTTAAAGGATGATCAGACGGAATTGCACTGGCACCGAGTATCGTCCATGCAGATGGAATGCCAGCCTTTTCAATAAACTGCTGAAATTCTTTTTCTGCTTTGCCAAGAATTACACCCTGGCCCCAGATAACAAATGGTTTTTCCGCTTCGTTTATCAGCTTTGCGGCTTCTTCAATATATTCTTTACGAACAATTGGTTTCGGACGATAACTGCGAATATGATTACAAGGACTGTAACCTTCGTATTCAAAATTTTGAATTTGTGCATTTTTGGTAATGTCAATCAATACGGGACCAGGTCTTCCAGTTTTTGCAACATGAAAAGCTTTTGCCATAACAGAAGGTATTTCTGTTGCATCAGTCACCTGGTAATTCCATTTTGTAACAGGCGTTGTAATGTTTATTACATCTGTTTCCTGGAAGGCATCAGTTCCTAATAAATGCGCAAATACTTGCCCTGTAACACATACAACTGGTGTGCTGTCAATCATCGCATCTGCTAAACCTGTCACAAGGTTCGTTGCACCTGGTCCACTTGTAGCAAATACAACACCCACTTTCCCGGAAGACCTTGCATATCCCTGCGCTGCATGAATACCGCCTTGTTCGTGACGCACAAGAATATGTTTTAATTTATCATTATAATCGTATAATGCATCATAGATAGGCATAATGGCGCCACCGGGATAACCGAAAATGGTATCCACTCCTTCAGCTATAAAAGCTTCCAGTACTGCCTGTGAGCCTGTAAGAGAAGTTTTCGCTTCTGTTTGAATTTTTTTTGATGTCTCCTGCTTTTTTGCAGTCTCTTTTGTTATTTGAACAGTTTCCATAATCGTCAATTTTTTTATTTACGAAGCCGGCATTTGAATATGCATTAGGCTTTACTTGCGTCGCACTCTTCAGCGTTCTTATCTTTATTCAACCTGATAATACAACATACCTATTTCGATATATTGCCAACAGATCTGTTGCACTAACATTTGTAAAGCCTACCTGCCTGAGCATGGTAACCAATTGCCCGCGATGGTAGGTTCCATGATTGGCAATATGTGCAAACAGTTGGTAATAAGGCATTGAATAAGCATCGCCATTCAACCTTTTAAAATCAAGATTCTTTTCCAGGTCGTTCTCATCAAATGCGTCAATAAATTCTTTCAGTTCTTCAGATATTTTTTTCAAAAGTGCAAGATGTTCTTCTTTTGTTCCTTTGAATTCATTCTGCAACCATGGAACATTTGGATTTTTCCTGAATCTTTCCAGCCATGCTTTGTCTGCGCTCATTACATGCAATACTGTTTGCTGAATGCTATTAAAGCTGCTGACGACTTCCTGTTTCCACTGGTGATCGGTTATCTGATCAAGCCAGTTGCATACAGTAGTATTCGCCCACAAATGATATTCCGCCAGCTCTTTAAAATAGTCCTTTAGCATATACTATTTTTTATAACCAATTCGTTCGCGTTCTTCCCATTTCCGTTGTGATGCCTTTTCATCTAATAAATTTTCCAAAGCATCGTAAATCTGATTTAACTGTCCATCATGCTCACCCAATCTTTCCTTTATTTCTTTTAATTGATCTATAAAATCAACTTGTCTCAACAAAAGTTTTCTTATTTCTACAAAAGCCCTCATTATTGCAATATTCATGTTGATGGCTTTGTCACTATTCAAGACACCGCTTAACATAGCAACGCCTTGTTCTGTAAAGGCGTAAGGTGTTATACCTGTGTTTCTCTTATTTTGGGATGCGGTCACGATTTGTGACCGCATAATGCTTTTGCTATCAAGTGTTTCTGAATATGCGGTCACAATTTGTGACCGCATGTCATTCCATTCTTCACGTGTGAGTCTAAACATGAAGTCAACAGGAAATCTTTTAATATTCCTCTTAACTGCCTGATTCAATGCTTTCGTTTCCACTTCATATAAAGCAGCCAAATCGAAATCAAGCATAACTCTTTCGCCTCTTATTTCATATATCCTGTTTTGTATGCTTCGAATAATTTCCACTGTCTGAACCCGGATTTATTGATTTAATGATTTAATCGATTACTTATCGCAATGGTTTCGCTATAGATAAAAAACAAACTAATTTTTTTTAGTCCAAAATCCTCTAATCTCTTAATCCTATTAATCCCGGTTCAGTTTAACTTTCATCAGTAACACATCCTTCTGATGCACTCTTCACATACCTTGCGTATTTATATAAAATTCCTTTCGTTGCTTTCAACTCTGGTTGTTTCCAGGCTGCCCTGCGCCGTGCAATTTCTTCTTCACTTACTTTCAACATAAGTGTATTTTTTACAGCATCAATTTCAATAATGTCATCATCCTGAACCAAACCGATCAAGCCACCTTCATAAGCCTCAGGAGTTATATGACCAACAACAAATCCATGTGTTCCGCCACTGAATCTTCCATCCGTGATCAACGCAACACTCTTGCCTAAACCTGCGCCAATAATAGCTCCTGTTGGTTTCAGCATTTCGGGCATTCCGGGTGCACCTTTCGGACCAATGTTTCTTATCACTACTACATCTCCTGCATGAACACGTCCATTTGCAAGGCCTTCAATCAAATGTTTTTCGCCGTCAAATACTCTTGCAGTTCCTTCAAATCTTTCTCCTTCTTTGCCTGTTATCTTCGCAACGCTTCCTTTTTCTGCAAGATTGCCATATAGTATTTGTAAATGCCCTGTCTCTTTTAAAGGTTTTTCCAAAGGCATTAAAATATCTTGCTTTTCAAAATTGAGATCCGGTGCATTTTCTAAATTTTCTGCAACAGTTCTTCCAGTCACTGTTAAACAATCGCCATGCAATAAACCTTTTTTTAAGAGGTATTTCATCACTGCAGGAACACCACCATGCTGATGCAGGTCTGCCATCATATATTTACCGCTTGGTTTGAAATCTGCAAGCATAGGCACACGATCACTTATCTTTTGAAAATCATCAATGGTTAAATCAATATCAACGCTTCTCGCCATGGCAATTAAATGCAGCACCGCATTTGTACTTCCGCCCAAAACCATCACAACCGTAATTGCATTTTCAAATGCTTTACGGGTCATAATATCACGAGGTTTAATATCTTTTTCAAGTAATAATTTTATTGCAGAACCAACGGCTTCACACTCCTGTTGTTTTTCTGTACTCACTGCAGGATTAGACGACGAATTTGGTAAACTCATACCTAAAGCTTCAATTGCCGAAGCCATAGTATTAGCGGTGTACATACCTCCACAAGCACCTGCACCGGGACAAGCATGTTGTATAATTCCTTTAAAATCTGCCTCACTCAAATTACCCGCTATCTTTTGACCTAACGCTTCAAATGCGGAAACAATATTTAAATCATCCTTGCCCTTGTAATGACCAGGTGCAATTGTTCCACCATACAACATAATTGACGGCCTGTTTAACCTCCCTATTGCCATTATACAACCCGGCATATTTTTATCGCAACCGGGAATAGCAATAATGCCGTCATAATATTGAGCACCTGCATTTGTTTCAATGCTATCGGCAATTACATCGCGACTAACCAAACTATAACGCATGCCGTCTGTTCCCATGCTTATGCCATCGCTAACACCAATTGTATAAAAACGCAAACCGAGTAAGCCATCCGTTCTGTCAACACTTTGCTTTACTGTATTTGCAAGATCGTTCAAGTGCATGTTACAAGGATTTCCATCCCAACCCATGCTAACAATGCCTACCTGCGCTTTATTAAAATCTTCTTCCTGGAAGCCAATTGCATAATACATTGCCTGTGCTGCAGGTTGTGTAGGATCCTGCGTCAGTGTCTTCGAATACTTATTAAGTTCTGCCATGTTGTAATTCAAATATTTTTTTGTTATCAGCTTCTGATTCTTTATTCATCGCCTGTTGTGTCACTCACTTCAACGTTCCGAGCCTTATTGAGCAGATGAAAATACAAGTGATGTTTTCAATGTTTTTTCTTTTACCAAATAGGAGTAGCTCTCCTGGATTACTTTGCTTACCGAGCAATTCCATTCTTTTTTAAATGAAACATCATCAAGTGATTGCCACCCGATTATTTCCGCTGCAGTCCCGCAGAAGAACGCAGTGTCTGCTTCTTTCACTTCATCAACGGTAAAGAATTTTTCTACAACAGGAATATCAAGTGCAGCACACAACTCAAGAACAGTTGCACGGGTTATGCCACACAAAATATTTCCTGCAGGTGGTGTATATAATGTTCCATCTTTTTCATAAAACATATTGGCTCCTGGACCCTCTGCAACAAAGCCGTTTAGGTCTGTTAGCAACGCTTCATCAAAACCTTTTGCTTTTGCTTCCTGGCTTGCTAAAATTGAATTCACATAATGACCCGCAGCTTTAGCTTCTATCTTAAAACCTTTCGGGTTGGGACGTTGAAAAGAAGATGTCATTACTTTCAATAATTTCTTACCCAAAAAAGGCTGCATCTCCCAAACTTCAATAACTATAAAAGATTCTGTATTGACATTGAAACTCATGTTGGCAGGCGCATAAACAACAGGTCTTATATAAGCATCATGCAGATTGTTTCTTTTTAAAACTTCATAAGTTATTTCAATAAGTTCAGCGGTATTCCAATGATAAGGCATATTCAAAGCAAGCGCAGAGTTTTTTAAACGATTATAATGTTCTGTTGGCTTGAATATTTTTGTTTCGCCATTTGCTGTTTTATACGATCTTATTCCCTCAAACACTGAATAGCCGTAATGCAAAGACTGGCTGTAAAAATCCATCTTTGCTTCTGCTGCTTTTACATATTCACCATTCAGATAAAGTATCGTGTTATCGTTATAATAGTTTGCCATAAGCCCCTAACCCCTGAGGGGAATTTTACATTCATTTTATAAATTCTGTTCAATTTTCATTCGAACAGTACAAGAGTGCGACGCAACTAAGTTTCATGCTTGTATTACTGCTCAATTCAAAAAAAATTCCTCATAATCCACCCAATCCAATAAATCCGAATTCAGACTTATATAATCGTTGATTTACTCAACAAAATATTTTGCCTGTTGATGTCTGCTGGTAATTTTTGTTCGATAAAATCTTTGATCAAATCACCAATCGTGGATGTTGAATAATTGTTGATTGGATCAATATCTTTTGTTACAAAACCATGCTGTAATGTCCATGCAACGGCTGTTCTCACCAACTCTGCTTCTTCTCTTAATTCGAAATAATCAAGCATCATGGCAGCGGATAAAATAGAACCAACAGGATTGGCAATATCCTTTCCTGCAGCCTGCGGATAAGAACCATGAATGGGTTCAAACAAGGCCGTACCATTACCAACAGAAGCGGAAGGAGAGAGGCCGAGTGAACCGCTTAACACGCTTGCTTCATCGCTGATGATATCACCAAACATATTTTCTGTAAGAACCACATCAAACTGCTTGGGATTTAAAATGATTTGCATGGATGCATTATCAACAAACATATAATCAACCGTTACATCGCTATATTGTGACGCTAATTGCTGCACAACTTTTCTCCATAAACGTGAAGTTTCCAACACGTTTGCTTTATCAACCAACGTTAATTTCTTTCTTCTTTTTTGTGCACTTTTAAATGCAAGATGTGCAATGCGCTCAATCTCTTCGGTTGAATAAGTACATTCATCAATTGCTTTGTTACCTTCTGCATTTAATTCTTTTTTACCAAAGTAAATTCCACCGGTTAGTTCACGGTAAATAACAAGGTCAACACCTTCAAGGTTCTTGCTTTTTACCGGTGATAAATGGTGCAGGGCAGGAAAAACTGTTGTTGGACGAATATTAGCAAACAATTGAAGAGACTTGCGCAACTTAAGCAAACCTTGTTCGGGACGAACTTTAGCTGTTGGATCGTTATCGTATTTCGGATGACCAATGGCGCCGAATAAAACCGCATCTGTACCTAAACATGATTCAATGGTTTCATCAGGCAAAGGATTGCCGGTTTTATCAATTGCATCGGCGCCCATCAAACAATAGGTGTAATTGAACTGATGGTTGTACTGCTCTCCAATTGCATTCAATATTTTGATCGATTGCTGCGTTACTTCAGGACCGATTCCATCGCCTAAAATGACTGTTATATTTTTGTTCATACCCCTGTCCCCTAAAGGGGAGAATTTTATTTCGTTTATAATTAGTTACACTGCTATCGCAGCTTTATTATTCAACTTATAAATCGTTTCATGTCCTGCCTCTAACAACAATACTTTATCCACGCACTCTGGTATTTCCTCTTCATAATGGCTTACATAAATCAAAGTCTTATCAAGCTGTTCACAAAGGTCATCAATAAGTTGCACGAATTGTTCTTTTTGTTCGTCATCCAAACCCTGGCAAGGTTCATCTAAAACAAGCAATGGCGGATTTTTTACTAAAGCCCTTGCAAGCAAAGTCAATCGTTGACCACCCGATGAGATCGAAGAAAGCGGCTTTTGGTGCACATGAGAAATTCGCAAAAAATCCAACCATTGCTGTATAAGTTGATGTTGTTCCTGCGATAGTTTTTTATACAATCCCACAGTATCAAAAAAGCCCGAACCTATCGCATCGTAACAACTGATATTTTTTTCGAAGAATGCATGTAATTCAGGAGATACATAGCCAATCTTTTGTTTGATATCCCAAATACTTTCCCCATAACCTCTTCGCTTATCAAACAAATAAATTTCATTGGCATAAGCCTGCGGATTGTCTCCTGTAATAAGACTTAACAAAGTTGATTTACCTGCTCCGTTATGACCTTTCAGTAACCATTTATCACCGCGATCAACTTTCCAGCTGATATTATTTAAAATCTTTTTCCCGCCATACTTCACACTTACATTTTTCATTTCAACCGCAATGGAAAAATTATTTGTTGAAGGTTGAACAGGTAAAGCATGAATATTGAAATGAGGATGATTATGATGATGAGTTACTGAAGAAAAATTAAAGCATTCTTTCTCTTCAAATGCTTCCAATTCACCATCTTCCAAGTGCAGAACATGTGTGATGCAATCAGGAATTTCGTGCACATCCGTGATCAAAATAACCGTAGTTCCACTTGCAGCAGTTTCATTGATGATGTTATGTAATTTCTTTCTGCTTTCAACATCTAAACCGATGAAAGGATAATCGAGGATGAGAATTTGCGACGGATGGATCAATGCTTTAATCAACTGGAAACGCTTGTGTTCTCCGCTTGACAACTGAATGATCGGTGCATCTTTTCGATGCTGCATGCCTAATTCATCCAACCATTGTTCAATTTTTTCATGGTCATTTTTATCTGCTATCTGCAACAACTCCTGCATCACAGTCGGTGCATCTTCTGCATCGAAGCTGTTGAATCGTTGCTGATAATAAAAATCCTTAACGTTCGATAAATTTTTGAACGTATAACGTTGTTCGATCAGTTGAACTCTTGGTTCTAATGACGAACTTTTATCGAACAGAATGCCGATATTTCCTTTCGCAAAGGCGTGTCCTGCCAAAGCCTTTGCCAATGTTGTTTTGCCACTTCCTGAAGCCCCAACAATTGCTAAATGCTGGTTCTGTTGTACATCAAAACTTACACCATTAAGCACAGTAATTCCCTGAAGTTTTACTGATACATTATTTGCTATGATGGTTGTTCCTGTCATTATTGTCGTGCAGCTTCGTATTCTTCAATTTCATTTTTCATGTTAAGTAAATAGTCGATGTCATCATAACCATTCAACAAACATGTTTTCTTATAACTGTTAATGTCAAAACTTTCCTGGTCGCCTGTTGATAACAGCTTGATGTATTGCTCTTCCAAATTCACTTCTACTTCTGTTGTATGATCTTCTTCAACTGCATCAAACAATTTTTGCAAAAACTCTTCGCTTACCGTTACGGGCAAGAGAAAATTATTAAGGGCATTATTTTTAAATATGTCAGCAAAGAAACTGCTCACTACTACATCAAAACCATAATCTTTGATGGCCCATGCAGCATGTTCGCGACTTGAACCTGAACCAAAATTTTTTCCTGCCACTAAAATTTGTCCATGATACGTCGGATCATTTAATACAAAATCTTCTTTTGGTTGATTCTCGTCATCATTATTATAACGCCAGTCGCGGAATAAGTTTTTACCAAAACCATCCCTGCTGGTTGCTTTTAAAAAACGTGCAGGAATAATTTGGTCTGTATCTACATTTTCAATATCAATTGGTACAACTGTACTCTTAATTATGTTTATCGCTTTACTCATTCGAATTTTATTTCTCTCTGAAATTTTTTATGATACCAGCATCAGTCTTTATGGCATCTTCGTTGCGTCGCAATCACTTCGTCTGTATCACTTATGTCATATTCAGTTTCACATTCGGTATTTCCTCACCATCCTCAAATCCTATAAATCCCCGTTCAGACAACTTACCCTCAATCTTACATAATCACCATACCAAACCCCATCTCTATAATTTGTAGGCCGTAAACATTCAACCGCTTTATTTATCATCTTTTCTTTTTGTTCTTCAGGAACATTTTTAAAGAAGAATCCACAAAACTGAACGATCCAATTTCTCATTCCATCTTCACCTTCAAATTTTGTTGGTCTTTCAAAGTTTGCGATGCTCCTTATTGTAAATCCAACTTTTTCCAACAGAGCTGAGTGTTCTGCAACAGAAGGAAAAAAATTAGATTGCACTTTTGCGTTCTCTTCAAAACCTTCTTCTGTCAATACTTTTCTCACTGCATCGTGAATGCTTTCAATGTTATGTTTTCCACCCATTTCAAAAACAAATCTTCCACCTGGTTTCAAACAGTTATGAATGCATTGCAAAGCTTTTTCCTGTTCATTTATCCAATGCAAGGTTGCATTAGAAAAGAC
>JAEZRL010000467.1 GCA_023440945.1 Bacteroidota bacterium | reverse complement strand
GGGTAGGGTTACATGAACCTGCTTTTTTTTCTGATCTATTTTATTCAAAGTTTCCTCGTGTAATGGTATCAATGCTTCTTTGTTATTGATGGTGATGCGAAGTAAAACCTGGTGTGGTTGTTCTATTACCTCTTCCACTGTACCAAGCGGTGCGCCTTCGTTTACCAGTTCAAATCCAAGTAAGGCAATAGGAGAAGATTTTCCAACGACTTTTCTAAAATCATCGTTTAGTAACCAAACCTGTTTTTGTATTAATTTATGTGCCTGTTCTTTTGAATCAATTCCGTCAATTTTCAAATATATTTCCTGCTGGTCTTTGGCTTTGCTGCTTTCTATGAACCAGGGCAGGTAAGCTCCTTTCCGGTCTTCAACAAAAACAGCTTCCACACCTTTTAATGTTGTTTTTTTGCCTAAGGCATGTTGCAATATTACTTCGCCTTTTAAACCAAAAGTTGCAACAATGCGGCCTATGTTGATGTAATCGTTCATGAGGACAGTAGGTGAATGGTCAATAGTGAATGAGAATTTGAAGAATGTCTTTTTGCAGATCATTGTTCTGAACGTTGAAGTGAGTGACACAACAGGCGATGCCACTTGTACTGCTGCTGACTAAAGAATAAAAAAACTAAAAAGTCCCAAACTATTGCCGGGACTTTTGTTCAACATATCGAAAAATTCTTACGCTTCAGCAGCACCGCCTTCGGAAGGAGCCTGATCACGTCTTTCCACACGTCTTACCACCGGCTGTGTACGGCGGCCACGTTGTGTTTTTCTGTGTTCTTCGTTACGTTTGCGAACTGTGGCTTCATGTTCTTCATGCCACTTTTGAAACTTTACCATTGCAGTTGCTTCATCAAACAAACCAAGTTTCACACCTCTCAAAAGATGTTTTAAATATAAAACGCCTTTGAAAGAGAGAATTCTGCGAACTGTGTCTGTCGGCTGGGCTCCTTTATGCAACCATTCCAAAGCTTTCTGACGATCGAGTTGAATAGTAGCTGGTACAGTTAAAGGATTGTAAGTTCCGATTTTCTGGATAAACTTACCGTCTCGGGGTGCACGGGCATCGGCTACAACTATAAAATAGAAAGGCCTTTTTTTACTACCGTGTCTTTGTAGTCTCATTTTTACTGCCATCTTAAATAGACATTTAAAGGGCTGAACAATTTAGGTTAACGAATAATGGACGACAAAAGTAACAGATTTGACTGAATACACAAGCATAAAATGATGGAAATATTATGAAAATTTGAAGTTTAATAATAGTTATTACGGAACCTGTTCAAACTCAATATTTCCTGCAATTTTTTATGCTTTTTTTAAAAAAAATTTAAAAAGCATAACGAATGGGGCAATAGGGCAAATATTGATGGGTAAGGTCTATCATAGTGTCAACTAGTTCTTTTTTTAAACCTCTTTTGTAACGTACATTTTTTCCGCCTGTTTGGCTGTATTTGGTTTCCTGCAGACTCGGTTGCCATAAAACTTCTTCTGCTTTTGGATGCCAGCTCATGTTTACATTGTGTAAATGCTCATTATGAGTAAGAAAGATTATTTCTGCTATTAGTTGCTGTTTGGTATTCTCGTTAAGTTTGTCGTTGATCTCTTCAAACAAAACAATCCAATCTTCGATCCAGCCTTCATAAAAAATTACAGGAGCAAAGTTTACATTTACTTCGTATCCGGCATCGACAAAATCATTTATAACATCAATTCTGTCGCTTATGGGAGAAGTGCGTACATCAACAAGTTTGCTGATTTTATGCGGCATTAAACTAAAGCGAATGCGGGTTTTCAGCTGCGGATCATAATTCAGCATCTCCCTGTTTACAAATTTTGTTGCGAATGTGAGCTTGCCATTCGGTATTCTTTTAAACAGATTCATCAAATCTTTTACATTATCACAAATGGCTGCATCAGCAGAACAATCACCATTTTCACCGATCTCATAAACCCAGTAGGAGGGATCAATATGGTCAGGCTCTAATTTCAAGCCCTGCTTTTGTGTATGGCGTATAAGGTAATTACAAATCTGCTCGATGTTTACAAAGATGGTTATCGGGTTTGCATAACCTTTTCTTCTTGGTACATAACAATAAGAACAAGACATGGTGCAACCATTAGATTGGGATGGCGCTACAAAATGCGAGCTTCTTGTATTAGGTCTGCAAATAAGCGACTTTTTCGTTCCTAAAACAAGAACATGTTTTTTTATCGCCATCCAATCCTCAACGGAACCTTCGTTTCCATGTAACTGCGGAATCTGCCAATGCGAAGGCACTTCTATCAGTTTAGCCTGCGGGTATTTTGCTAAAATTTCCTTGCCTCGTTCAAATGTTCTAACATCAGGTTCTAAATAAATTTCTTCAATCTGTAAAAGATCATCAATCGTTTTATTATTAAGCATATACTTTGTCCTCTTGTTGATACTTCAAACATCCGGCCATGAAATATATGATTAAAAGGATTGAGAAATGGCTAATTAGAAATGATAAACCGCAGCTACAGCAAAACTGCCCGTTGATTTTATTGCATCGCCATTACTTTTTGTAAAGACCGCATTCTTTGCCTTGTCTAATCTAAACTCCGGTATGATGGTAAGATCATCTATCCTGAAGTTTCCTGAAAGCGTAGGAGCAAAAACATTTTTTACACCGATGTATTCATCTTTATCATTGACGAATTCGCTTCTTAATGTAAGTCCGAACCATTGAACCGGATCGTAATTTACATACAAGGCGGAACCCCACCAATTGAAGGAAGTCCAGGTTTTTGGTAAGGTTTCATCTGTAGGTTTTGATTTCACAGATTGAATTGTTCCGTTATATCCAAGACTTAATTTGTTTGATAATGCATAGGTTAAAACCACATCTCCCTGTACAAGTTTTTTAAAATCGTTTTGTTTGCCGCCCTGGAAGTTGAGATACAATTTCAGCTTATCATTTGAAGATGATGTTGAAAATTGTGCAAGGATGGTTTTGGGTGCACCACTGAAGCTTTTGAAATCGGAAGGGTTTGCAACGCCTATCATAAACCCGGTTTTTTCGTTAAGTGCAATATCTGCTTTTATGCCTGTATGCGAAAAAGGCCCGTATGAGAACATATAGCTCATGCTGTAATTACGGTTAAGATAGGCATCCAGAACTTCATAACCAATGTGTGTGGCCCAGCTTCCAAAAGTGAATTTTATAGACGATGAAGGTGCGTACGTTACGTAAGCTTGTTTTACGGCAAATCTTGTATTGTCGTCATTATAAGAAAATTCTTCTGCCCTTGTTCCAAATCCAAGATCTACAACAAAGCTTGCTTTACCCAGCGAATGTTCAGCTTTTACAGATACCATTCCTAATTCAAAAGAGTTTTGAGAATGCGTAAAACCAGTGTAACTGTTATAGGGTGAAGCTTTGGGATTTTGAAAGTTATACCGGTAATAGACATCTGCCGAACCGGATAATTTTAAAGCAGAAGTCTTGGAGGAATCTTGTGCTAATGTTAGCGTTGTAATACTGATAGTAATAGCAAGAAAAGAAATTTTTCGTAACATTGTTTTGGTTTTTAAGTTTTTCAAAAATGAAAAAGGTACAAGGATGAATTTGTGCAAGAAATTTATCCGGCTATTGTACCTTTTTCTATTTCTATCTCTGTTTGATAACCATTAAGCGCGGATGTAACAAGGAGCGTACCCTGTACATATTTTTCATCGTGCTGAGAAGCATCAAGTCCTAATTCCTCTTCTTCTTCACTTACTCTTAAGGGCAGGACGAAATTGATGAATTTAAAGATGCCGAAAGAAACAACAAAGCTGTAGCTTACAACTAAAGCAAGTGCTTTTATTTGGGTAAAGAAGAATTCCGGATTGCCATAAAACAAACCGTTATTTCCGCCTTCATTTACCGTTTTTGTTGCGAAGATGCCGGTCATCAACATTCCCACCATGCCGCCAATTCCATGGCAGGGGAATACGTCTAATGTATCGTCTAAAGTTGATTTGGATTTATAATAAACAGCGATATTTGAAATGATGGCAGCTACTACACCGATAAAAATGCTTTGCGGGATTGCAACAAAACCAGCCGCGGGAGTTATGGCAACCAATCCAACAACTGCCCCAATACAAAAACCAAGAACAGAAGGTTTTTTACCACGAACAGCATCAAAGAACATCCAGGATAATCCAGCGGCTGCAGCAGCAGTATTAGTAGTGGCAAAAGCTGAAACAGCAAGTGCATTTGCTCCCAATGCCGAACCGGCATTAAAACCAAACCATCCAAACCATAACAGCCCGGTACCAATCAGAACATAAGGGATATTAGCAGGAGGAATTTCTCTGTGTTCAATATGCGATTTGCGACGTTTTAAAACCAGGGCGCCGGCCAACGCTGCACAACCTGCAGAAATATGTACAACTGTTCCACCGGCAAAATCAAGAACGCCTGCTTTAAATAAAAAACCGTCCGGGTGCCATGTCCAGTGTGCTATGGGTGCATAAACCAGCAAACTGAAAAGTGCTATAAAAAGAATATAGGAGGTAAAGCGTATGCGTTCAGCGACGGCCCCTACCACAAGTCCAGGCGTTATGATAGCAAACATCAATTGGAATAATGCGAACAATGTCATGGGAATGGTAGGAGCGAGGCTCCAGGGTGCCCCGGAGTTGACTCCCTTAAAAAACAGAAAAGTTGAAGGATTGCCGATAAAGCCGTCAATCGATTGGCCAAAGCATAAACTGTATCCAACCACTACCCAGAGTATGCTTACCACACCTGCAGCAACCACACTTTTTATCATAGTGGAAAGAACATTTTTCCGGTGAACCATTCCACCATAAAAGAAGGCTAAACCTGGCGTCATTAAAAAAACAAGTGCCGTTGCAACTAGTATCCATGCAACGTCAGCCGCATTATAAGTTTGGAGATCAGCAAAGTGGGGTAAACTGGGTACAAAGGAGGCAATAAGGGCCACAGCAATTAGAATAATAAAAGGGGCAATTTGTTTGTAGGAGGTTGCTTTCATAAATATTAATTTATTTAATATATTTATTTTATTTCTCTAAATTATTTATATTTTGATATTAATTGTATTATTTATTTATATATTTTTTATTTTAATGTAATTTATTTTCATAAAAAAAACCAGCATAATGCTGGCTTTACTAAAAAAATTAAATATTTTCTTTTTATATTTTTTCTAAAGAGATCATTAGGTTTTGATCTTTACTTTCTAAAATAGATACACCCATTAAAAATTCATCTACTTTTCTTGCGCATTCACGGCCTTCGCTAATGGCCCAAACTACTAATGATTGTCCACGGCGCATATCTCCACAACTGAATATTTTTGGAATATTTGTCTGATAACTTTTCTCGGTTGCTTTTACATTTCCTCTTTCATCCAGTTCTACTTCCAGTTCATTTATCAGCCCCTCATGCTGTGGATGTACAAAACCCATGGCAAGTAAAGCCAGTTCGCAAGGCATTTCTCTTTCGCTTCCCGGTATTTCCACAAATTGTGCAGGCCTTCCATCTGCAGTAACTTTCCATTCAAGATCTACTACTTTCAGTGCTTTTAAGTTACCATTCTCATCTCCGATAAATTCTTTTGTAGCAACAGCCCAATGACGATTTGCACCTTCCTCATGTGATGATGTTGTTTTCAAAACCATTGGGTAAGTTGGCCAGGGCATAAACGCAGTTCTATCATTTGGTGGCATTGGCAACAACTCGAACTGAGTTACGGAGGCTGCTTTATGTCGGTTAGAGGTTCCTACACAATCACTGCCCGTATCGCCACCACCTATAACAACTACATTTTTGCCTGTTGCCCATATATCGGTTGTTATTTCGGCATAACCATTTTCAACAGCTATCGCTTCAAGGCCTCCTACACGTTTATTTTGCTGTTTCAAAAACTGCATGGCGAAATAAACACCTTTCAAATTCCTGCCCGCTATCGGTAAATCACGTGGAACGGTTGAACCTCCTGCTAAAACAACAGAATGATATTCTCTTAGCAAATCATTCAGGCTAACATTCACTCCAACATTCGCGTTGCATCTAAAAACAACCCCTTCCTCTTCCAATAAAGCAACCCGCCGATCAATCACCCATTTTTCCAGTTTAAAATCGGGAATGCCATACCGCAACAAGCCGCCTGGTTGATCATCCCTTTCAAAAACAGTTACAGAATGACCGGCATAATTCAATTGAGCTGCTGCAGCCAAACCTGCCGGGCCAGAACCTACTATTGCCACTCTTTTTCCCGTACGCATATTTGGTTTCTTAGCTTTCACCAAACCTTTTTCAAAAGCGATCTCTATAATATGCCTTTCGATCTCTTCAATGGTGACAGCAGGCTGATTGATTCCTAATACACAGGCACTTTCGCAAGGTGCAGGACAAATACGTCCTGTAAATTCAGGAAAGTTATTGGTAGCTGAAAGAATCTCATACGCCTCCTGCCAGTTCTTCCTGTAAACAGCATCGTTGAATTCAGGAATGATATTTCCCAAAGGACAACCACTGTGACAAAACGGAACGCCACAATCCATACATCGTGATGCCTGTTGATTTAATTTTTCTGGAGTGAACATTTCCACAAACTCACGGTAATCGTTCACACGTTCTTGCGGGGATCTTTTATAGGGTAACTCCCTCGTAAACTCTAAAAACCCGGTTGCTTTACCCATTTAAGTTATGCGTTTTACGTTGTAAGTAATAAGTTATTGTTTTGTCTATCACTAACTGTCGACGTTAAACGATGTACGGTTAACGGTCAACCTCCACCTTTATCTTTCTTTCCTTCAATGCTTTTTTATAATCTTTCGGGAAAACTTTTATAAAGTTCTTCAATTGGTTTTCAAAATCGCTTAATACAAATTGTGCTACAGAACTTCCGGTATATTGAGAATGTTTCTCAACCATTTTGTGCAGTTCCTGTGCATCTTCATCGTTTAATGGATCAAGATCAATCATCTCCATGTTACACATCGAAGCAAACTTGTTCTGTACATCGTAAACGTATGCAATGCCGCCACTCATACCTGCAGCAAAGTTTCTTCCTGTTTCTCCAAGGATAACAGCAACGCCACCGGTCATATATTCACAACCATGGTCGCCAACACCTTCAACAACTACATGAGCACCCGAGTTACGCACACAGAAACGTTCACCTGCTTTGCCTCTTATGTACGCTTCACCTGAAGTGGCACCATAAAAAGCAACATTGCCGATAATGATATTTTCTTCAGGCGTAAAAGTGGATGTCTTTGGAGGATAAACGATAAGCTTTGCGCCGCTCAATCCTTTGCCAAAATAATCGTTTGCATCGCCTTCCAGTTCAAGGGTAACACCTTTTGTATTGAAAGCGCCAAAGCTTTGTCCCGCTGTCCCGGTAAATTTAAAATGAATCGTATCATCGGGCAAGCCCGCCGCTTTATACACTTTTGTTATTTCGTTTGACAGAATAGTGCCCGCAGTTCTATCTGTATTAACGATAGGAAAAAATGCAAAAACTTTTTCCCGTTTTTCGATAGCAGGTTTTGCAGCTTCCAGTAACTTCCAGTCAAGCACACTTTGTAAACCATGATCCTGTTCTTCCTGTTTATATAAACCAGTGAATTCAGATGAAGGTTCTTTATATAAAATAGAAGAAAGATTTAGATTTTTATATTTCCAATGATTGATGTTATCTCTCATTTCAAGGCTATCAACCTGCCCAACCATTTCGTTAACAGTTCTGAAACCAAGATCAGCCATAATTTCTCTCAGTTCCTGCACGATGAATCGGAAGAAGTTGATAACATGTTCCGGATCACCAGTGAAGCGTTTACGTAATTCAGGATTTTGAGTAGCAACACCAACAGGGCAAGTATTCATGTGGCATTTACGCATCATTATGCAACCTTCTACAATTAAAGCTGCAGTTGCTACGCCCCATTCTTCAGCGCCTAATAATGCTGCGATAGCAATATCGCGACCTGTTTTCATTTGTCCGTCTGCCTGTACAACCACACGGCTGCGTAGTTTATTTTTAACCAGCGTCTGATGTGTTTCGGCCAGTCCTAATTCCCAGGGCAAACCGGCGTGCTTAATTGAACTTACAGGAGATGCACCAGTACCACCATCATGACCTGATATCAATACTACATCGGCTTTTGCCTTTGCCACACCTGCTGCAATCGTTCCCACGCCTGCTTTTGAAACAAGTTTTACGTTGATGCGAGCCTTGCGGTTTGAATTCTTCAGATCAAATATTAACTGTGCTAAATCTTCAATGGAATAAATGTCGTGATGTGGAGGAGGTGAGATCAAACCAACGCCGGGAGTTGAATGTCTTGTTTTACCAATCCATTCATCCACTTTATGACCGGGCAGTTGTCCGCCTTCACCAGGCTTAGCACCCTGCGCCATTTTTATCTGCAATTCATCTGCTTCTGTTAAATATTGACTTGTTACACCAAAACGTGCAGAAGCAACCTGTTTTATAGCAGAACGCATTGAATCGCCGTTAGGCAAAAGTTCATAACGTCTTTCATCTTCGCCACCTTCACCGGTATTGCTTTTACCGCCAAGACGGTTCATAGCTATAGCCAGTGTGGTATGTGCTTCCCATGAGATAGAACCGAAACTCATTGCACCTGTTGCAAACCGTTTATAAATGTTCTCTGCAGGTTCTACTTCATCAATGGATATGGAAGGACGATTGCGTTTGAAGCGGAATAAACTTCTTAATGTTACCGCTTTTTCGCTTTGATCGTTTACCAATTTTGAATACTTTTTAAAAGTATTGTAGTCATTCATTCTTGTTGCATATTGCAGCAAGTGAATTGTTTGGGGATTGAATAAATGAAACTCGCCTTTGCGCTTCCATTGATAAAGACCACCTTCTGGTAAGCGATCGACGGGAATATCCTTCCTGCTGAATGCGAAGAAATGCTTGGCTAATGTTTCTTTGGCGATTTCATCCAATCCCATTCCTTCAATCCGTGAAGTGGCGCCGGTGAAATATTTATCAACAACAGATTTATTCAAGCCAATAATTTCAAATATTTGCGCACCTTGATACGACTGTAAAGTAGAGATACCCATCTTGGAGAAGACTTTCAACAAGCCATCACAAACAGATTTTATGTAATTCTTTTTTAAAGCCTCAACATCAAGGTCTGTTTGCAGTTTACCGCTCAATTTCATATCACGAATAGAAGAAAGAGCGAGATAAGGATTGATAGCAGTTACACCAAATGCAAGCAAACATGCAAAATGGTGCACTTCCCAAACGTCGCCTGCTTCAACAACGATACCTACTTCGCCACGTAAACCTTTCCTGATAAGATGATGATGAACCGCAGATACCGCCAACAAAGAAGGTATCGGTGCATGTTCGCTGTCAATTGCCCTGTCTGTCAAAACGATCACTTCAAAACCATCTTTTACCGCATCAAGCGCATAGCGGCAAAGGCGATCAAGACCTGCTTGCAATGACCCCGGTTTTCCATCTGCACGGAAATAAGTTTGTAAAGTTTTAGCCTGGAAGATACCGGTATCAATACTTCTTATCTTTTCTAATTCATGGTTATTTAATACAGGATGCTTCAGTGCAACACAGTGGCAGGAGAGTGGGTCTTCAATCAACAGGTTTCCATTGTTACCAACAAAAGATGCAAGCGACATTACCATTCTTTCACGAATTGGGTCAATCGGGGGATTGGTAACCTGTGCAAACAATTGTTTGAAATAACTGCTTAAGTGCTGCGGCTGATCACTGAGTACAGCGAGTGGAACATCCGTTCCCATTGAACCGATAGGCTCTTTTCCATCCAATGCCATCGGTGCAATAATATTTTCCAAATCTTCATTGGAATAACCAAAAGCTTTCTGGTATTTAAATATCTGCTCAGGCTCAAGATGCGTGAACATTACTCTTGGCTCGGGTAATTCCTCGAGCCTTATCTTATATTTATTCAGCCATTCGCCGTAAGGCTTTTGGGAACAAATCGTTTGTTTCAACTCATCATCACTGATAATTCTTCCCTGCTCCATATCCACCACGAACATCTTGCCCGGTTGTAAACGTCCCTTCTCTTTAACCATTGAAGGGTCAACAGGTAAAACGCCGGCTTCAGATGCCATGATAACACGATCGTCGGTTGTAACGCAGTAACGGGAAGGACGAAGGCCATTCCTGTCGAGTGTTGCACCAATGATTTTTCCGTCGGTAAAAGAAATAGATGCAGGACCATCCCACGGTTCCATTAGAGATGCATGGTATTCATAAAAAGCTTTCTTTACAGGATCCATGTGTTCGTTGCCATCCCATGCTTCGGGAATAAGCATCATCATTACATGAGGTAAAGAACGACCAGTCAGCGCAAGTAGTTCTATCATGTTATCAAGGCAAGCAGAATCAGACTGACCTTCTGTTACGATAGGCAACAGCATGTCCATTTCTTCCTGTGTAAAATAAGGAGAAATAAATCCTTTTTCACTCGTCTTAAGCCAGTTAAGGTTGCCCTGCAAAGTATTGATTTCACCATTGTGTGCGATAAAACGGAAAGGTTGCGCCAGCTTCCATGATGGAAAAGTGTTGGTTGCAAAGCGTGAATGCACCAAACCGAAAGCAGAAACAACGCGTTTATTGCTAAGATCGGGAAAGTAAGTGCGAACCTGTTCGCTTGTTAACTGCCCTTTATATACAACCGTTTTATAAGAAAGAGAAGCGATATAAAATCCGATAGCATCTTTACGAACGGTGTTGTTTAT
>JAEZRL010000444.1 GCA_023440945.1 Bacteroidota bacterium | reverse complement strand
ATTGATGTTACCGGTCATGAACTAACGCATGGTGTTACGCAGTTTACCTGTGGTTTGCAATACAGCTATGAATCCGGTGCAATGAACGAAAGTCTTAGCGATATTATGGGTAAATCTGTTCAGTTTTATGCAAAACCAGGTGATATTAACTGGCAGATGAGTAATGATATGGGATGGATAATTCGCAATATGGCAAATCCAAATGCAGAAGGTCAGCCCGATACTTACCAGGGAACGTACTGGTACACAGGAACAAGTGATAATGGTGGTGTACATACTAATAGTGGTGTTGGAAATTACATGTTCTATTTATTAGTGAACGGTGGCAGTGGTACCAACGATCTTGGCGATCATTATTCTGTAACCGGTATTGGTTTGGATAAAGCACAAAAGATCATCTATCGTTCTCAAACGGTTTATCTTACACCATTATCCAAATATTCCGATTGGCGGGAAGCATGTATCAATTCAGCCGCAGACCTTTATGGCGCATCTTCATCTGTTGTAACACAGGTTAAAAATGCATGGTTTGCGGTTGGTTTAGGAAGATATTGTCTTTCAGCAGGTTCAACAACTTTCATGTTTATTAAAAAGGTTGAGTTTGGAAGCATAAGTTATCAAAGTGGTAATAATGGTGGTTATGGAAACTTTACAGGCAAGAGCACCAATGCTGCAAAAGGTTCCTTCATACAAATAAAATTAACACCTGGCTATCCCAGCACTGTTTACAGCGTTTTCTGGACTGCTTATATTGATTATAACCAGGATGGTGATTTTGATGATGCGAATGAAACGGTTGTAGCAACCTCTATTGCTTCTTCTGCAGTATTAAGCCGATATGTATATATTCCAACTACGGCAAAAACCGGTAAAACAAGAATGCGTATCCAGATGAGTTATTATGGTGGCGAGGGCCCATGCGGAAGTTTAATTTATGGCGAAGTTGAAGATTATTCTGTGAAGATAACTGCTCCAACAGCACGCACAAGCAGCGACAATCTTATTACAGGTAAACTTGAAAATGCAACACAGCAAATACTTGTAAACCCTAATCCTGTAACCTCATCCACTGCAACATTACATTATACTACTAAACAGGATGGAATAGTAGTTATAAAAATGGTTGATTTATATGGCCGCTATATGCAGGTAAACAATGTTGGTTATCAAAAAGCAGGTAAGTATGATTATACTTTACAGAAATTAGATGTACTGGCTTCAGGTAATTATTTTATTGTGGTTGAAGAAAACAATGTTCCGGGCAGCAAAGCGAAACTCGTGATTGCAAGATGACGATAAGTGGAGTTTTCTTGTTAACGTGTGGGGCTTTAAAAGCTTCACACGTTTTTTTATTTATTGATCCGAAAATTTGTGGATTTGTCCTTTCAGCTTGGCTTCAATTTTGTTTTCGTTAAGGAAACAATTGAAATGAAGCTATTTAAAATAACTGTTGTTGCTGTTGCCTTAATAACCGCTTCATCCGTTTGTAAGGCGCAAACAGAAATGAAACCGGAGGAAGCAGCCAAACATATAGGTGATAGTGTGCGGGTTTGTGATCTGATTCTTGAGGGAAAATATTTGAATGAAGCAAAAGATGCACCAACTCAATTATACATGGGCTCAAAGCAGCCCGATCCTATGTTAACGATCGTCATTCCCAAACAAGTGAAGGATCGGTTTAAATATGATCCTGAAAAAAAATTAGTTAATAAGCACGTTTGTGTTACCGGAAGAGTATCTACTTTCGAAGGCCATCCTGCTATCTATGTATATAGCGAGAACAATATAAAAGACCTTGACGATAAATAGGGAGAAAAGTTATATTGAAAAGAGCAGAGTAATAAAACGTCTGCTCTTACAAAGTCTCCGGACTTCCCAATACTTTGCAATAAGTCTCTGATTTATCAATGTTTTCTTTCTTCTCTACATAATACTAATCCATATCCGCCTAAATATCTTCCACTCATCCTCAAAAAATATTTACATTCGTTAAGATTGCTTTCTTGCCAAAAACACTTCTATGTATATTCTTAAAAAATGCTTTGTAATACTGCTTATTACCGCGATCTCTAACACCATTTCAGCGCAGCAAAACACACTCACTTCACAGGAAAAACAGGATGGCTGGCAATTGCTTTTTAATGGAAAAGACCTTCAAGGCTGGCATTCTTATCTTGAAGATAAACCAGGTAAAGCCTGGCAGGTACAGGATGGAGCCATCTTTTTGAACAAAAATGATTTAAGTGTGTTTGAAGATTATGCAGACCTTACATCGGATAGCGAATTTGCAAACTTCGATCTGAAGCTTGAATTTAAAACAGACACCTGCGCCAACAGCGGAGTTATGTTTTATGTGCATGAATCGCCTGAATATAAATATCCCTGGGAAACAGGTCCCGAAATGCAGATTGATGATGTTGTTTGCGGCCCGGATCATCTTTCAAAAATGAACAGGATGGGAACATTGTACGACCTCTACCCGATAGACTCGCAGTATATAGGGCCTTCAGGAAAATGGTACCAATTTGAAATAAAAGCAGATAATGGGCATGTAGAGTTATTTGAAGATGGTCATAAAGTAGTGGATGCTTATCTATGGAATCAACATTGGAAAGATTTGATTGCTGCAGTTAAATTTAAAGATATGCCCAATTTCGGAACATTTCGCAAAGGTCATATCGCTCTACAAGGAACAGAAAATGGAAAGATCTGGTTCAGGAATATAAAGATCAAAGAGTTGAAATGAGCTATTAGCTTTCAGCTACCAGTGATGAAAAGCCCGAAAATTGAAGTCCGAAATCGTAATATTGAAAGGCGACTATTTTGACTTTTGACCTTTGAATTTTGACTTATATCAATCACTTCGAAAAAATATTTCTCATGGATAATAATAAATATAATCAAGATCAATCAGAAAATAAGATCAGCCGTGCAGGCTTTATAAAAAATGCAGCTCTTGCAACTGCAGGCTTTTATATTGTGCCACGGCATGTTTTGGGTGGAAGAAATCATGTAGCGCCAAGTGATAAATTATACATCGCAGCAATAGGTTGCGGAGGCGAAGGAGCAAACGACATACATCATTATGCAACAGCGCCAAAGAAAAATGCGGAGATTGCTTTCTTGTGTGATGTGGATGATCGCCAGGCTGCACCACGTCGAAAAGAATTTCCGAAAGCGGGCTTTTATTACGACTGGCGGGAGTTGTTTGAAAAAGAAAATAAAAATTTTGATGCCGTCTCTGTTGCGATTCCCGATCATAACCATGCGATCGTTGGATTAAACGCAATGAAAATGGGCAAACATATCTATCTGCAAAAACCATTAACGCATGATATTTATGAAGCCCGCATTTTAACTGAAGCTGCAAAAAAGTATAAAGTGGTTACCCAAATGGGAGACCAAGGAGCATCGTGTGATGGCATGCGTACCATGCGTGAATGGTTTGAAGCCGGATTGATCGGCGATATACATACCGTTTATAACTGGACGAACAGACCGGTATGGCCGCAAGGTATTCCCTGGCCAACACAACATCCTCCAGTGCCAAAAGAATTAAAATGGGATCTTTGGCTTGGCACTGCGGAATATGTTGATTACTTCGATAATCTTGTTCCTTTTAACTGGCGTGGCTGGTGGCGTTTTGGAACAGGCGCTTTGGGTGATATGGCTTGTCATATTATCGGGCCGGCATTCAAATTATTAAATCTTGGTTACCCAACAGAAGTTACAGGTAGTGCAACAACCGTTTATTCGGGTATTTTCAAAGAAGCGGATTTTCCTGAAAGTATTCCTCCTTCCAGCAAGCTTCGTTATAACTTCAAATTGAAAGATGGTCGGGACTTGAAACTCCATTGGATTGATGGAGGAATCGTTCCTGATCGTCCGGATGAACTGGATGCGGATGTAAATATGAATGAAGCATTGGCCGATGTGCCGGAAGAAAACGATTTTGAAGGTGGAAGTTTATTTGTTGGAACAAAAGGAAAAGTTTCCTGCGGATGGGGCGGAAGTCATCCACGATTATTGCC
>JAEZRL010000233.1 GCA_023440945.1 Bacteroidota bacterium | reverse complement strand
ACAGGTAACAATGGATGGCATTACACATCGAATGGAGAGTCCATTCATGGTTCTTGCCACACAAAATCCAATTGAGCAGGAAGGGACCTATCGTTTACCAGAAGCGCAGTTAGACCGTTTTCTTTTCAAAATAATCGTTCCTTATCCTTCCGAAACAGAAGAGGTTGCGATTCTGCAACGCTTTCACCAATTCGGAGATGAAAATGTGATGGATATTGTGCAGCAGGTAATAACGGGCAATCAAATAATGCAATTGAGGCAGGTGATAAATAACATCGTGGTGGAAGAAAGGTTGTTACAGTTTATTGCGAAAATAAGTATTGCCACACGAAGTGATAAAGCCATTTATCTTGGTGCTTCTCCAAGAGCATCCCTTGCCATACTCAATGCTTCTAAGGCTTTTGCAGCTTTATCAGGAAGAGATTTTGTAGTGCCGGATGATATTATACATGTTACAAAACCAGTGCTGCGCCATCGCATCATTCTTACACCCGAGAAAGAAATGGAAGGAGCGAAAGAAGATGATGTGATAGAAAAAATTGTTCATGGTTTAGAAGTGCCACGCTAATATGTTTCGTAAACTAATTTATGCTTTTCCTTTTTATTTCGGAAGGTTGTTTTATATCACCGGTGCAGCCATTGCAGCGATATTTGTCCTGGCTTATTTATTTGCTGCTTTACAGCAAATAGCAATCATTGCACTAGTCTGTTTAAGCGTATTGGTTGTAATTGATATCATTATTGTGTTTGCAGGAAAAAAAACTGTTACTGCCTCACGTATTTGCACAGACCGTTTTAGTAATGGTGATGAGAATAAAATAACACTTGTTGTTAGTAATCATCGCCCTTATAAAGTTCAGGTTGATATTATTGATGAATTGCCTGTCCAGTTCCAGGCAAGAGAATGGAAGAGAGAAGCGGTCATTAACACGCTTGAAACAATTTCGATAGAATATTATTTACGTCCGGTTGAAAGAGGAGAATTTTTTTTTGGTATCATTAATTTGTTTGTCCATGGTCCATTGAAAATGATCATCAGGCAGATAAAAACAGGTGAAGAAAAAAAGGTGACGGTTTATCCTTCTTTCTTGCAGATGAAACGTTTTCAATTAATGGCTGCAACGAATCAATTGCAGGAACCAGGTTCAAGAAGACTGCGGAAGCTTGGACAAAGCATAGAATTTGAACAGATAAAAGACTACGTTCAGGGTGATGATTACCGAACTATTAACTGGAAAGCAACGGCACGCAAAACAGGATTGATGGTAAACACTTTTACGGACGAAAGAAGCCAGCAGGTGATTTGTATGATTGATAAAGGCCGCACTATGAAAATGCCCTTTGAAGGCTTGTCTTTACTTGATTATGCCATCAATGCAAGTCTTGTACTCAGTAATATTGTGTTGATGAAACAGGATAAAGCAGGATTATTAACATTTGGAAAGAAGACAGATCAATATGTTGTTGCAGATAAACGTTCTGCACAAATCGAGTTGATACTGGAAACTTTATACAAACAGCAAACTGATTTTAAAGACAGCGATTTTGAATCACTTTATACTTTTATTCGTTATCGTGTAAAGCAGCGCAGTTTATTAATTCTTTTCACCAATTTTGAAAGCATGTACGGGATGGAAAGACAGTTACCCTATCTTAAACAACTTTCCATGCATCATCCTTTGCTCGTTATATTTTTTGAGAATACAGAATTGACTGCACTACAGCAACGAAGCGCAGGCAATCTAGAAGAGGTGTACCAGCAAACTATTGCCAACAAATTTGCAATGGAAAAAAAACAGATGGTAAAAGAGTTGCAAAAGCATGGCATCATGGCTTTGCTTACACCTCCGCAAAAACTTACTGTTAATACTATTAATAAATACCTGGAGATAAAGGTGAGACAGGTAATTTAACTTCACCAAATCCACACAGGAAAAAGACTTAAATACTCAGATCATTTTATCCTTTCGATAAAACTACTGCAAATTTTTTCTTTCTCTTCAGGAAGAAAGATTCGTAATACCTGTAAGAAAGATAAGCAATCAAACAGGTAAAGATCATATTTGTAAGAGGATAAAGTATGTCGTAAACAAGATGCGATTCCGGATGATTTAAAAATTTCCTAAAGAAGAACATCACTACCTGGCAAACAGCAATATGAAAAATGTAGATGCCATAAGAAATCTTTCCAAGGGTTTTTAACAGCGGTTGCTCAAAATTGAGAATGGAGTTTTTCAGAACGGCAGATAATATTACATAACCGAAAAGGATATCGCATATATAATGATCAAAAAATACCAACGCTAAGCCGCTTAGTTTAACAATAGAAAATATGTACATCAAGGATAAAACGATCATTATTATCTGTATGACTGGATGAAAAATTTTTTTGAACACATCCTCATATCTTTCTTTATTCCTGTATAACAAAGCCATTAATAAACCGGTGGTAAAGAGGTCAAGTTTATCAAAGAGCATGAGGTAATTTATATCATACGCTCTTGAAAAAGATAAATTGCTATAATGTGGAAGCAGTACACATATAATAACACGCACAATAAAACTGATGGCAAACATAGACAGGATAAGCTTTTTTAAATTCCTTATACACTTATCCATAAGAAGTGGCCAAACAAGGTAAAATTGTTCTTCGATGCAAACAGACCAGCTTATCTCAAAAATATTTTTATTGTATTGTGCAAATGCTAACTGGTAATTCACCGAGAATAAAAACAGGAAACACAGGTTAACAACGATTACAGATAAATTACTTCCTCCACCCATTCCTAACAAATCTGCAATAAAAGGAGCAAAGAATGTAAGGAACAAACCATAGCCAATGTACAAAGGCCAGATGCGAAGGATTCTCCTGATATAAAAGTTTTTGTAATTGATTTTCCCCGTTGATTTTTTTTCTGTTAACAATAGAAAGCTGATAAGAAAACCACTTAGTATGAAAAATATGTTTACACCCATCCGGCCCGATTCACTAAAAAACATATCAAACACGCTTTTTGCTGCTTTATCTTCAAAATAAAAAGCTTTAAAGCCGAACGAATGTTGAAGTAACACAAGGGATGCGGCTATAAACCTAATACCATCTAAGTTTTTAAAATAAACATGTGCTCTCTTTACTTCAGGATTTAATGTTATCGTTTCATCATTTTGCATTTTCTGAGCAGAGAACAAATTTGTCATTGATTAAATGCGGGTTTAGTTGTTATTGTTGCAATATAAAAATAAATGAGTTTTTGTACTTGGTTTATTATCTCAGTAATTTCATTTTATGCAAATATCTATATGGGAAAAAGAAAGTTTTTATGCAGAGAAGGATGTGATAATTATCGGTGCCGGTTTAGCAGGGTTATGGACGGCTCATGAATTGAAACAACAGAAGCCGCATTTAAAAATTTTGATAATTGAACGGGGAATAATACCTGTGGGTGCATCAACACGTAATGCAGGTTTTGCCTGTTTCGGAAGTGTAACAGAACTGCTACACGATGCAAAAGCTATGGGTGAAAACCAGATGTTGCAGATCGTGGAGATGCGTTATAAAGGCATTGAAAAAATAAGAAAAACATTTGATGATGCTGCAACAGGTTTTGATGCTTGCGGTGGTTATGAATGTTTAAGCAGAACATTGCATGATGTGGATGAAATAGATGAACATTTGCGTTGGCTGAATGATAACTTGTCAGAGATAACAGGTGATACGCAGACATTTACATGGAGTAATGAAAGGCTTCATGAATTTGGATTTGAAGGTTTTGATGCGATGATAGAAAATAAATTTGAGGCAGGTTTGCACAGTGGGAAATTGGTTCAGGCTTTAACAAGAAAAGTGCAAAGCGAAGGCATTGATATATTAACGGGTTTACAGGTTGAAAATTGGAGTGAGGAAGAACAGAAAATCATTGTAAATACAAAGCCTGGGATTTCTATTACATCGAAGCAGTTAATTATTTGCCAGAATGCATTTTCTTCACAACTAACATCTCAATTGAATACACAACCTGCACGTGGACAAATAATTGTTACATCACCAATTGAAGGTTTGAAAATGAAAGGAACTTTTCATTATGATGAAGGCTTTTATTATTTCAGAAATGTGGATAATAGAATTTTATTAGGAGGTGCAAGAAACAAAGCTTTTGAAAGCGAAGCAACCACAGAACTTTCTACAAGCGATGTTATACAAAATGAACTGCAACGTTTTATAGCAACTCATTTATTGCCTGATAAAACATTTACTATAGATTATTGCTGGAGTGGCATTATGGGTTTTACAAATGATAAACAACCTGTTATAAAAAAGCTGAGCGATCGTGTAACAGCGATGGTTGCCTGCAATGGAATGGGGGTTGCATTAACCCCAGTGATGGCAGAAAAAATGGTGAAAGAATTTTTTTGATCTTCTTCTTTTTGTCTTTTTAAGTTTTTGAGCGTTGAGAAATTTTTTACTATAAGCGTTAATTTATTCCAAATAACTCGTGTTATTATACCTATTGTGATTCAGAATTTACCCGTCAATTTTCACCTCACCTAAATTTTTGGCTAACCTTTTGAAGATGAATTACCATTGGCTTTTTCGCCAGATTTAATTTTTGTTTGAATAATTAATAAATTTAATGAAGTCACGAGCACAAAAATTTGGCAGTGCACTGGCAAAGAAGTTTGTTATTTCAAAATCCATTGATAACTTCTTTTCCAATGTTTACGGTCTGTATAAATTCATACTTCGATTTTTTAAAGAGGCTTTTGTACCGCCGTATGAATGGCAGGAGATTATTCGTCAATGCTATGATGTGGGTTACCGTTCGCTTCCGCTCATTTCTTTAACTGGCTTTATTACGGGGCTTGTTTTAACTAAACAATCAAGGCCTTCATTAGCGGAGTTCGGCGCAACATCATGGCTTCCTTCACTCATTTCCATTGCTATTATCCGGGCACTGGCGCCCCTTGTAACCGCATTGATTGCTGCAGGCAAAGTAGGTTCAAACATTGGAGCAGAATTAGGTTCAATGAAAGTAACAGAACAAATAGATGCAATGGAAGTTTCTGCAACTAACCCGTTTAAATTTTTAGTTGTAACCCGTATTCTTGCTACAACATTTATGATCCCCGTTTTAATGCTGTACACCTCACTTGTTGGTATGCTTGGCTCTTATCTTAATGTTCACTCTAATGAACTTACAAGCTTCACAGCCTTTTTTGAAAGTGCTTTTGATTCCATTTCTTTTTTGGATGTGTTTTCTTCACTAATCAAATCAATCGTGTTTGGCTTTACTATAGGTGTTGCAGGTTGCTATACAGGTTATAATGCACAGAATGGAACGCAAGGTGTAGGCAAGGCTGCAAACACTGCTGTAGTCGCCTCTATGTTCTTCATTTTTATTGAAGAGATGTTTATTGTACAAATTATAAATGCT
>JAEZRL010000232.1 GCA_023440945.1 Bacteroidota bacterium | reverse complement strand
CACCTGCATTTTTATTATAATATTGTTTTACTGAAACAATATCACTAAAAACTTTTCCTGCTTCAAAATCTGTAATAGTGTCTTTGCTGAATATCGTTGTTTCACCTTGCATTAATTTCACTGTTACAGGAGCCTGCTTTGCATCAATATTTGATTTATACTGAATAAGAATTTCCTGGTTCAGTGGTTTCGAATCCATTGGCACTACATTCAGCAACGCTACATCAGGAGAAGCAGAAACGATTACAGGCGTAATGATAACAACAGGTTCATACAATTCTCCACGAACAGGATCAGTGTATTTGTATTTAACCGGTGCATTTATAAAGAACGTCATGCCCTTAATAGTTACCGTAAATCTTGCTGTATAAGCAGGATCATTCTCAGGCTTTCCTATCATCTCCTGGTTATCCACATCATAAATGCTGCCTTCCATCGGTTTTTGCAGCCAGTATGGTTGCGTAACTTCTGTATTAGGCGAAATATAAAGACTTGTTGAAGCGGTAACATTTTTATTGGTAGGAAGAGAAATATTCAATATTGAATCAAAAGCATTAAGTGTTATGCTTTGCAATTTTACATCGGTATTATTTCGTTTGTTGACAAAGAACTGAACTTTTAGACTGTCTCCTTTCACAGCGAATTCGCTGTTCGAAGTTGCTTCTGCAAAAATGCCTGCACATTCTAAAATAATATTTTGCAGCTCTTTCAACTTTTGCTCTTTCCAGTAACTGGAAGACGATTGCTGTATTGCTTTGTATAAAGAGACAAGACTATCAAGCGAATTATCAGGATGTTCAAAATTGAAATCTTTAATGATGCGGTTTATCATAGATTGGATCAAATCCGCATTTTCACTATTCCTGTTTTTAAAAATAGAAACAATACTATCCTGATTAGAATGACCTGCACTTTCTTTTATCTTCTTCTTCATGTCATTCCACACTATCTCATTGTTATTAAAGTTTTCTGATTGCCTTCTCCATGTTGTGTTTACGCCATCGAGTAAGCTATCTTTTGCAGGTGAACCTGCAAGCAGTTGAAAATATTCAAACGATTCCCCTCTTTGTCTCGCTACACCGAAGCCCTGACTTCTGTGCTGGCTTCTGCTTTCGCTGGCGATCTCTCCATAACTTTCACCAAGCAAGGGATTGTATTCGCCAATATCAACCTTCAATTGATCTTCACTTGTTGTGTTGAATCCGCCGAAATTAAAAGTGTTCCAGAAAATTCTTTTGGCTTGCCAATGCGTAACACCGTATTGAAATTGTTCTGGAAAACTTGTTGAATCTGCTGCAGCGCTAAATGCTTCCTGTGCCAAGATGGAAGAAGCTGAATGTTGCCCATGACCTGCTCTTGCATCGCCGGGAAAACGAGTGATAATAACATCAGGTTTAAATTTTCTTATCACCCAAACTACATCGCTTAATATTTTATCGTGATCCCATAATCTTAATGCTTCGTCGGAACTTTTACTGAAACCAAAATCATAAGCACGGCTGAAAAATTGTTCTGCGCCATCAATTCTTCTTGCTGCCAGTAATTCCTGTGTACGAATCAACCCTAATTCAATTCCCTGTTCATCGCCAATCAAATTTTGTCCGCCATCACCACGTGTTAAACTTAAATAACCGGTGCGATATTGCTTACCTTTTGCAAGCCATGCAAGCAAACGTGTATTCTCATCATCAGGATGCGCCGCAATGTATAATACACTGCCAAGCACATTTAATTTTTTCAGTTGTAAATAAATATCATCACTTGAGTGAATGGCAGGAGCTTGTGCTGACGCTTTAATCGTCATTAAAACAATTAAAGCTGTTACAATTTTTTTCATGCTTATGATTCTTATCATCCTGTAGGAGGAAAGTTATTTTTTTATGAGCCGGGCAGAAGGACGAGGTGTCTGTCACTTTTGAAGTGTCTGACACCTTCATATCAACAAAATTATTTTTCCATTTGGTCAATCACAGCTTGTGTCACACCGGTAAAGCTGAAGCCGCCATCATGGAAAAGATTCTGCATTGTAACCATTCTTGTAAGATCACTGAACATTACAGCGCAATAGTTTGCACAATCTTCTGCAGAAGCGTTGCCAAGCGGACTCATTTTTTCTGCATAATTCATAAAGCCTCCGAAACCTTTTACACCACTGCCTGCAGTTGTTTTTGTAGGTGATTGCGAAACAGTATTTATACGAACCTTTTTCTTGAGGCCATAATGATAGCCAAAGCTGCGTGTAATGCTTTCAAGTAAAGCTTTTGCATCTGCCATTTCACTGTAATCAGGAAAAACACGTTGTGCTGCTATATATGTTAATGCAACAACACTTCCCCATTCGTTTATAGCATCCATGTTATAGGCCGTTTGCAATACACGATGAAAACTAAGTGCAGAAATATCCATTGTTTTATGGGTGAAATCGTAGTTCAAAGAAGTGTAAGGATTATTCTTGCGCATATTCATGCTCATACCAACACTGTGTAAAATAAAATCTATATTACCTCCAAAATGTTCCCTGCTTCTTTCAAACAGGTTTTTAATATCATCCATATTGGTAACATCTGCGCCGATAACCGGTGCATTGTTACAGTCTTCTGACAACTTATTTATTTCACCCATTCTTAATGCAATTGGTGCATTGGTAAGAACGATCTGCGCACCCTCATCAAAACATTTTTGTGCAACTTTCCATGCAATAGATTGATCATTAAGCGCACCGAATATGATACCTTTTTTTCCCTTCAGTAAATTATAAGACATAGTGTTAGGTTTTGTGTTATTCATTCAGTCATTAAATATAAAGATAGGATACGAAGTATTTATAATGCAATATGCTGCAAAAACTATTGCAATTATGTTTTGCAAAAGTGCAATTCCTTATTGAAACTTCAGCAGAAAAAAGAAAGGAACAGTTGATGAAGATTATGAATGGAAATTAAAAGGAACACTCACTTTTATACTGAAATTTCTTCCCATTTCAAAAACGCCTTCTCTTCCTGTAACCTCATTAACAGGAAGATATTTTAAGCGGCTTAAATGATTTTGATACGCAATGTTACCAAGATTAAAACCGGTAACATTCACGTTGAAAAGCGTTTTGCCTTTATGCGCAATGGCTGCCCCTATTCCTGCATTCAGCAGCAAATAATCACCTGTTTCTGTTTCCGTATTATAACCTGTGAATGGATGATTTTGCTGAAAGATATAATCGCTTTCGAGTTTGAAATACAGATCCTTTATCGTTTTGCCTTTGGATAAAAAAGTTGTTCGCAATTCAGAAACCCATTTTGCTGCAGGAATAAAAGGGATATTTTTTGAACCATCAACAGCTTGCGTGAACATACCACGTGTATAAGAAAAAGTATTTTCAAAATGCAGCCAGTCTAATGGATGTGGATGTATATCCAAATATATTTCACCTCCATATAAATAAGCATTGTGTTGATTGAAGCGATATACATTTAAGATAGCGCCGGTTTCAGGATTGGTAACAACAGAATCAAAACCTTCTTTATTCAACACACGCTGATAAAAAATAAAATCCTGAATGCTGTTATAAAAAATATTCGCAGTAAAAGAAACATGTTGTGTATTTGCTTCAAACCCTGCATCAGCCTGGTAACTGTTCTCACTTTTCAAATCCGTTGAACCGATCTCATAACGATTCGTGCCTTCATGTGCACCATTGCTTGCGAGTTCTGCCATATTTGGCGCTCTGAAGCCTTTGGCAATATTGAATTTTAAAGCGATAGCATCGGATGTTTGATAACTTAAACCTGCGCTTGCAGAAAAGTTGAAAAAGTTTTTTGTGAAAGGCGGAAATTTGATAGTATTTTCTTCCATCATTTTATGCGAAGAAATATGCCTGTTATCTACACGAAATCCTCCGCTTAATGTAAGCTTGTCTTTGTTGTATTGAGAGATAACAAAAGCACCTGCATCAAAAAGATTATAATCAGGAATAAGCGTTTCTTCTGCTTTGTTTTGATTGTTTTGTATCATTCCCGAAACACCAACGGTTGTTTTAAAATGATTGATATAGGGAAGATAAAAAGCAGAACTATAATTAATGGTTTTCAAATCAAAATATGCATTGGGAACAGCGATGTTGTCGGGATCGGCAAATTCTTTTCTTTGGTTACGTTGAAAACCAAGATTAATATCAAGCCTGTTCTTGTTCAAATTGATGGTATTCTCTGATGCTACTTTAAAATGTTGCACATGCTGAAAAGGAGCTTGTGGTTTTACCCTGTTATAATCATCTTCTGTTGCAATTGTTTCTTCATTATCTGGCAACAGTTTTACAAAAGCACCGTTCCTATTTCTTTCGCCCTCAATTATACCAACATGTTGATCAAAGTTGCTTATCAATAAATAACTATGTCCCCATGCACCGCGATAACCAATCATTCCTCCAAAATCTTTGTTATAGAAGTTTGAATTGAAAACCGGTCCGTCATATTTATTCCTGTATGCTTCTGCTCCTTTATAAGTGCCATAAGCATTCCAGGCAAAACCATTTTTTGTTCCGCCTATTGTTGCATTAAAGCCACGCAGCTTGTTATTGGTTTGATATTCTGATTGAACAAGCGCTTTTATTGTTCCTTCCGGTGCAGGAACTTGCGTTTGAATATTAATAACACCGGCAAGCGCATCACTTCCATACATCATAGAAGCAGGGCCTTTCAAAACTTCAATACGCTGTACACTATAATCATCCACTTCAATTCCATGTTCATCGCCCCACTGCTGGCCTTCCTGCCTGATTCCATCATTTACTACAACTACACGATTATATCCTAAGCCACGAATAACAGGCTTTGCAATTGCCGGGCCTGTAGAAACACTTGATACACCCGGGACAGATTTGCTTAATGCATCAATAATATTCGTTGAAACAAGCTGATTTAATTCATCATGTTTGAGAACAGAAACTGGTTGAGCAGAACGTTTAGTGCTGATAGCAGAAGCAACGCTTGTAACTGTCACAGATTGCTGCTCAACATAGGTTTGATTAAGCTGAAAATCTTTTGCCGTAACTCCGTTTACTGTAACTGTTTCAACAGTTGAAGCATAACCCTGGTAAGTAACTTCTATGGTATAGCGTCCATTAATAATAGATGGCGTTTTATATATACCGTTATTGTTTGCAACAGCACCTGTTTTTAATTCCTGAATATAAATTGTTGCACCGGGAAGAATTTCACCTGTTTTCGCATCTGTTATCTTACCCGTTAAAGAACCCTTTTCAGAAGTTGTTTTTTCTGCACGAAAATTATCAGAAGATTGTTGTGCGGAAATAGGTGTAACAAAAAATGAAAATGCTAACGCAACAAGTAAAATTCTTTTCATTCAAAAATTTTGTAACAGTGTTGCAAACTTAGCTCCTCGATAAAAGCTTTTTTATAAGTGTTGAGATAATTAAAAGTTAATAAAGCTTTTATAAGACCTATGAGGTTTTCGAAACTTCATAGGTCTTATAATTCAATCAGCAACATTTTTTCTGCTATATTTATCATCTACTCTCTACTCATTGATTGCTTATGAACCATTTAAAAACGCCTGACTACATCGTTTTTCTTATTTATTTTTTAGTTGTTTCTATTTATGGTTATTGGATTTATCATCGTAAAAAGTCAAAGCACTTAAATTCAAAAGAATTCTTTCTCGCCGAAGGCTCGTTAACCTGGTGGGCTATTGGCGCATCATTGATTGCATCGAATATCTCTGCTGAGCATTTTATCGGCATGTCCGGTTCTGGCTTTGCTTTAGGACTTGCCATTTCTACTTATGAATGGATGGCTGCTGCAACGCTTATAATCGTAGCAATTGTTTTTATTCCCATCTATCTCAAAAATAAGATATACACTATGCCGCAATTCTTATCGGAAAGATATAACGATAAGGTTAGCACTGTAATGGCAATCTTTTGGTTATTGGTATATGTGTTTGTTAATCTCACATCTATCATTTATCTCGGTGCATTAGCCGTTAATTCTATTTCAGGTATCAGTTTTGAATGGTGCATGTTTGGTCTTGCTATATTTTCAATCATTGTAACATTAGGTGGCATGAAAGTGATCGGTTACACCGATGTTATACAGGTGCTTGTATTAATTATGGGCGGATTGGTTACAAGTTATCTTGCACTCACACTTGTTTCAGATCATTTTGGTTTCGGAAAGAACGTTTTAAAAGGATTAAGTCTTATCCGCGAAAAAGCGCCTTCGCATTTTCACATGATCTTCGATAAAAGCAATCCTTATTATAAAGATCTGCCGGGATTATCCGTTTTGATTGGAGGTATGTGGATCAACAATCTTAATTATTGGGGATGCAATCAATACATTATTCAACGTGCTTTAGGTGCTGATCTTAAAACAGCCCGATCCGGAATTTTATTTGCAGCTTTTTTAAAACTGCTTGTACCACTTTTGGTTGTTATCCCCGGCATCACCATGTTTGTAATGCACCAGAACGGAATGTTTCAGCAGGAGATGGTTGATGCCGCCGGCGTTATCAAACCCGATCAGTCTTATCCCACATTAATGAATCTTCTTCCTGATGGTTTAAAAGGTCTTGCTTTCGCTGCGTTAACTGCTGCCGTCGTTGCTTCGCTTGCCGGAAAGGCGAACAGTATCTCCACCATTTTTTCACTCGATATTTATAAAAAATACATTCACAAAAATGCATCGGAAAAACAATTGGTATTAACAGGCCGTTTCACTGTTCTTGCGGCTATGATAATTGCCTGTATTGTTGCGCCTGCTTTAAAAACACTTGACCAGGCTTACCAGTTTATCCAGGAATATGTCGGTTTTATTTCTCCAGGTGTACTAGCAATTTTTTTATTGGGTTTTTTCTGGAAACGCACTACTTCTGCTGCAGCAATGACCGCTGCCTTATTAACCATCCCGCTTTCAACTGTTTTAAAATTTCTGCCCGAATGGACAAGCGGTGCATTTCCCGATTATCCTTTTCTTGACAGGATGAGCATCGTGTTTGTTATACTTATTGTTTTAATGATAATTATCAGTTTGCTTAATCCTAAAAAAGACAATTCAAAAGAGATTGAAATTGATACTTCGATGTTCAAAACTTCACCCGGTTTTATCGCAGGCTCTGTTATTATCGTTGGAATTTTAGCTGCGCTTTACACTATTTTCTGGTAAATTATAGCACCGCTATATATAAGTTGTATTCGGCTATCCCATAAAGGTTGCTCCTTTATACTACATCTTGATTAATATTCTAAAGAACAATTATCGGATAACACTAGCGTATTTTTACGTTTGTTAAACAAATAATCTATGGCATTTACAAACCGCGTTACAAAACTTTTCAATATTCAATATCCAATTATACAGGCAGGAATGGTTTGGACAAGCGGATGGCGTTTGGCAAGTGCTGTAAGCAATGCAGGAGGATTGGGTTTGATAGGCAGTGGTAGTATGTATCCTGAAGTTCTGAGAGAACATATTCAGAAATGCAAAAATGCGACGGATAAACCTTTTGGTGTAAATGTGCCTTTGATGTATGCAAGCGTTGAAGAGCATATAAAAATAATTATAGAAGAAGAAGTAAGGATCGTTTTTACAAGTGCAGGAAATCCGAAAACTTTTACATCACGATTAAAAGAAAATGGTATCACAGTTGTGCATGTGGTAAGCAGCAGCAAATTTGCAAAAAAAGCAGAAGAAGCAGGTTGTGATGCAGTAGTTGCAGAAGGTTTTGAAGCCGGAGGACATAATGGAAGGGAAGAAACAACAACCTTTATTTTAGTGCCCGCTGTGAGAGAAACGGTTCAGATTCCTGTACTTGCTGCAGGAGGTATAGCAACCGGCAGACAAATGTTTGCAGCAATGGCTTTAGGGGCAGAGGGTGTGCAGGTAGGAACTCGTTTTGTATGCAGTGAAGAAGCATCAAATCATCCTGCTTTCAAAGAAGCGGTTATAAAAGCGCAGGAAGGAGACACACTGTTAAGCATGAAAAAAACAATGCCTGTACGTTTATTGAAGAACCTTTTTTTTGAAGAAATAAAAGAAGCCGAAATGCGCGGAGCATCAGCAGAAGAGCTTTTACAATTATTGGGCAGAGGCAGAGCAAAAAAAGGAATGTTTGAAGGTGATCTTGATAATGGCGAACTTGAAATAGGCCAGGTAAGCTCGCTTGTAAAAGATATAAAACCGGCAAAGGAAATTGTAGATGAGTTATGGTGGCAGTTTCAAAAGGCAATGGAGCATCCTTTAATATAGTATTATAAAGGAAGTTGTTCATTCACAATTATGCTTAACCATATCACCAATTTTTCGACATTAAAAATAAATAGCGGCTGTTGCTATTATCGTTTGTTAATGTTATTTTACATATTAAAATTTGTCTTTGATACAGAGACAAAACCTTTAAACGCTTTTCCACTAATTCTTCAACAAAAAAACACCTTATGAAAATTTTTCTTTTCGCCCTGCTGAGTATCCTCATCTTCAGCTCCTGTAACAAAGGCTTTGTAAACAATGAAAATGAAAATGCACTAACAATAACAGATGAATCGAACATCACATCTAATTCACAGATACAGGGACAAACGCCTGTTTTCGCAAACATCTGTGCCAGTGTAAAGGGATACACAATAAAACTTCCTAATGATTATAGTACTACTACTAAAAAGAAATACCCGTTGTTAGTCTATCTGCATGGTTTAGGAGTTTGTGGTAATGGTACTACACAATTGTATAAAGTAACCAAAAACGGTGTATCTGAATTATTACAAACAGGTAAGTTTCCTGAAAAATTTACTGTAAATGGTAAATCATACAAGTTTATTGTTGTTACGCCACAATTCAATAACCCTTACATGTACTCACATGATATAAAAGCAGTTATTGATTATATAAAGAATAATTACAGAACAGATCCTACCAGGATTTATTTAACCGGAATGAGTTTGGGTGGGGGTGCAACAGTCAATTTTTGTGACTCTTTCGCAACAACTCTTGCTGCCGCCGTTCCCATGGCAAGCTGCTGGCCTCCTCCCTTTGAAAGCATTGCAAATTCTGCAGTCAGTTCCAAATTGCCAATGTGGTTTTTTCACAACCGGTATGATAAGGATACTACTACACCTCCTTCAAACTCAATTGATTTAGTGAACCTGATAAACAGTTACTCTCCTCCAATTCCGGCAAAAATCACTCTTTTTAACAGCACAAGTCATGACTGCTGGACAAAAGGTTATAGCACCGGTTATAAAGAAAATAATATGAATATCTATCAATGGATGTTGCAATACGTACGCAAACCATAATGATGACCAAACTGAGGAAAAGGGATAAAATGAATATATTTTATCCCTTTTTTATACAACCAACTTTTGGTGCTTCTCCGCATTAAACTCCCATTTCCAGCGCCTGTGACTCCATAAATAATTGGCTGGTTGATGGAAAATCGTTTCTTCAATAAAATGCATCATTTGCTTTGTTATCTCACCCGTTGGTAAAGTACGTGGTTCAGTAGTTAACAGGACCAATTCTGTTTTATAATATCCTCTTTTTATCTTAGAAAAATTACACATTACCACTGCCGTGTCGTTTGCTCTTGCCATGCGTTCCGGGCCTTTTACTATAGGCGTCATCTTGCCAAAGAATTTTGTCCAGTAAGCATTATCTGGTCCACCCGGATTTTGATCGCCAACCAAAGCAAGGCAATATTGTGTTTTGCTGTAAGGAAGAAAATATTTTTTAAATTCAGTTGCGGGAATTAAAGCTGCGCCAAATCTTTTGCGCAGGTTAATAAAAAGCCTGTCAAAAATTTTATTACTGATAGGCATATAAACTGTAAGCAAAGGATATTTGAAGTTGAGCGAGTAACCCATATTCGCAAACTCCCAGTTAAAGAAATGGCCTGAATGCAACTGCACTTTTTTCCCTGTTTTATATAAATTATTAACCACTTCAAAATTGCCAACAAATCGTTTGTTCATTTCTTCTTTGGAAATTGAAAGAAGTTTGATGGTTTCAATAAAATTATCAACAAAACCATGATAAAATTCTTTGGCAATTTTTATTCTTTCTTCTTCAGATTTTTCAGGAAAAGCGATAGATAAATTATACGCAACAACATCCCTTCTGTACTTTATAATGTAATATAAAATCCCGTAAATACCATCGCTTATAAAATACAACACACGCCACGGAAGTAAAGAAATAAGATATAATAAACCATAAACTATAAAGTACATGGCGTAAAGATAAAGTTGCGTTTATTATAAAATGATGTTTTGCAGCAGGTCACTTTTTTGCAGATGATCTGTATTGAAATGAAGTCCCCGGCTTTCCTTCCTGAACTGGGCACCTTTTACAATCAGATAACCGACTGTTATAAGATTACGCAGCTCACATAACTGGGGTGATACACGTGTTGATTTATACAATGCTTCAGTTTCTTCAAATAAAAGATCAAGACGCCGCATGGCTCTTGCCAAACGAACATCATTGCGAACGATACCCACATAATCACTCATTATTTGCTGCAACTCTTTTATACTTTGCGTTATAAGGATCATTTCTTTCGGATCCGTTGTTCCTTCTGCGTTCCAATCCGGAATAGCAACTTCTTTGTTATTGCTTGAAAGTGAAAATGCTGATTCATAAACTTCTACACTATCAATAAAAGCCCTGTGCCCAAACACCATTGCTTCCAGCAAACTGTTACTTGCCAGCCGATTGGCGCCATGTAAGCCGGTGCTGGCGCATTCACCGCAAGCATACAAACGCATAATGGAAGTTCTTGCCCATTCATCCGTTTTTATGCCACCGCAACTGTAATGAGCTGCAGGAGCAACGGGTATCATTTGTTTCATCACATCAATGCCAAGACTCATACATTTTTCATAAATATTTGGAAAGTGATGAATAAACTTTTCTTCATTCATGTGGCGGCAATCGAGGTACACATGTTCTGTACCGGTTCGTTTCATTTCGTTATCAATAGCACGGGCAACAATATCACGTGGGGCAAGGTCTTTACGCAGATCATATCGCTCCATAAAAGCTTCACCTTCTTTATTACGTAAAATGCCACCATCGCCGCGAACAGCTTCGGTTATAAGAAATGAAGGCGACACACCCGGTTCGTATAAAGCAGTCGGATGAAATTGAATAAACTCCATGTTCTCAATTCTTCCTTTTGCACGATACACCATTGCAATACCATCACCTGTTGCAATTTTTGGATTTGTTGTTGTACGATAGGCCTGCCCGCAACCGCCTGTTGCAAGCATTGTTATATGGGAGAGGATTTTTTCGATATGCTGCGTTTGTTCGTTCAAAACATACACACCATAACAGGTGATATCAGGCGTTGATTTTGTGACAAGATATCCAAGATGATGCTGTGTTATAAGTTCTACAACAAAACAATGTTTTATTAGTTCGATATTAGCGCATTCATCTAACTGAGATAGCAAAGCCCTTTCCATTTCCTGTCCCGTGATATCTTTATGATGAAGGATGCGAAACTCACTATGGCCCCCTTCTCTCCCCAAAGCATATTCACCACTTTCAGTTTTATCGAACTCTGCACCATAATCAATTATTTCCTGGATGCGTTCAGGGCCTTCTTTAACCACTACTTCAACAATGTGTTCATTGCATAAACCATCACCGGCGATCAATGTATCTTCAATATGTTTTTCGAAACTATCATTTGCATCGTCCATTAC
>JAEZRL010000208.1 GCA_023440945.1 Bacteroidota bacterium | reverse complement strand
TTTCACTGCATTAAAAAATGTATTATTGCAACTGCTTAAACCTTAATAAATGCGGCCTGATAATCTTTTAGGAAACCTTATCTGGTTAATATTTGGCGGATTAATCTCTGCTTTCTTTTATTTTCTGGGTGGATTTATTCTTTGTCTTACTATCATTGGTATTCCATTCGGATTACAGTGTTTTAAGATCGGTTTTTTTGTTCTTCGTCCTTTTGGTTTGCAAGCAATATCAACGAATAATTCTTCCGGCTGCCTTTCTCTTTTGCTCAATATTATCTGGATAATTTTCGGTGGTTTAGGTGCAGCCTTGGGTCATCTCACTTTTGGTATTCTTCTTTGTTTAACCGTTATCGGTATTCCTTTTGGTTTGCAACATTTCAAGCTTATAGAAGTTTCGCTGATGCCTTTTGGCAAAACCATTGTACATAAATAACTGAAGCTTGTTTTCTTATAGCTAATACAATGTTCTAATAAAATATATTATTGTTATGAGCCGGGCTTTCGTACTACTATTCAGCTTTTGTTGCGTCGCACTCTTCTACTTTCTTATCTTTATTCAGCGTAAGAAGTTCTGCATTTATAAAACCATTGTTCTCTCAATCTGTTTGGTTTAATTTATTCCTCACATGCAACTTTATCTAATTTCATCTTTTCATCAAACATCAATGAATCCTTATTCGTAAAAACAGCTTTGTTATTCGAATCGTATTTTAGCGGCCCGTAACCTTCTATTATTACATCATCTTTTTTTAGGAAAACAACTTCTCTTACTGATTGCATTCCTTCAGCATTAAAAGTATAATCGGCAAATAAAGTATCACCTTTCATTGTGCCGTTAATCGTTCCGCGATTAACATCTTTTTCAAACCGGTTAATGTATAATTCACCGGTAACTTTATCACCGTTCAATTCAATATTCAACAATACTGTGTCTTTATTTTTTTGTGCATAACACAATTTTACAGGTTGCGAAGAAGTAATATTTGTATTATCATTTGCAACTGAATCATTTACTGTAGTATTATTGCTTTTTTCATTGTTTGTGCAGGCGAAAACAATGAAAAGAATTCCCATGAACAAGATTGATTTACATTTCATGTTATAACTATTTGACTAATTAGATAATAATTTTTTTTCTTTTCCTGCCAGGTTTTCTAAAGCTTCCTGAAGAAACGGATATAAAAAAGTAAAACCTGTATTCTTTATTTTATCTGCATTCACAGTTGTACTTTTCAGAACTTCAACACTCATTTCACCTAAAACAATTTTCAAAACAAAAGAAGGTATCCGGATGGTTATAAAACTTTTACCTCTCAGTTGCTTTGCCAGTATAAGCATAAACTTTTTGTTCGTTGTTGGCTGAAACGCCACAGCATTATACGAACCATTCATCCTGTCCTTTTCCAAAGCATAAATATACATTCTGCAAAGATCATCAATGTGAATCCAGCTAATCGCTTGTTTACCGCTGCCAAGTATCGCGGCGATACCTGTCTTTAATGGTTTTTTAAATTCAACCAAAGCACCGCCATCGTTAGATAAAACAATGCCGGTTCGCAGGATAACCAATCGCTTGCCCATTGTTTGAACAGGCGAGATACTTTGCTCCCAAAGTTTGCAGGTAGTTCCTAAAAAATCGGTTGCAGAAGGTGCATTTTCTTTAAAGCCTTTTTGTTTGCTTGTTTGGGTATCAGGACCATACCATCCAATAGCAGAAGCGCTTATAACCGTTCTTACTTTATTTGAGTTTTCTTTCAACGCCTTCACAAGTAAAGCACTTGATGCAGTGCGACTATTTTGTATGATCGCTTTGCGTTTTTTTGTCCATCTTTTCTCTGCAACATTTGCGCCTGCCAGATGAATAATATGATCGGCTTTTGCAATGGCATTTGTATCAATCAAACCTTTTTTTACATCCCAATTAGCATAACTCAGTTTTCCATTTGATGATGGCAAAGAAATTTTTCTTGTAAGAATGATAACATCGTAACCTTTACTCTGCAACATTTCGCTTAATCTTCTTCCGATCACTCCTGTGCCACCTGTTAATAATACTGTTGCCATACTTATTATTGAATGTTTGCAAATAATACAAAAATGAGTTTACTTTCAAGGATTACGGGATAAAATATCAGTGATAATTTTTTTATTTTAAGCGGCTTTGATAGTGAAGATAAAACTACTAATACAATGTACATTATTTATAACCGCAATAATTGCATTTGTTGTATTTGTTACAACACCTGTGCTTGCAACACAGGATGACACGTTCATACAATATGTTTTATCATCCGGCTTTACACAAACTACTATTCATGTTAGTTATTTTGAGTATGGATTTTTAGCGTACGAAAAAATTTTTGCATGGCTGTATAACATCATTCCGCATTTCAATTGGCTAACCTTTTTTTACATGGTTTTGCATGGCGTAAGCGCTGTTGTTATCAGTTATCTTCTTGCTGTGCAGAAAAAGTATTTTTTTATTGCTGGTTATATCATTTTATTCTTTGTACCCTTAATAATGAATCTTTCGTACACAACCACTGCAGCACATGCAATGGTTGCCGGTTTTATTGTTTGTGTTTCCATCATTCAGAAACAGCAGGTTCCGTCTTATTATTCCATTCTACTACTTGGTGGTTGGTTTATTACAACATTGTTGCTTCGGATACACATCGTTTTTCCTCTGGTGTTTATTTTTCTTCCTTTTATTTTTTTGATTAGAAAGTCTCTCATCGTAAAAAGATTTTTTATACTGCTTATTCTTGTTGCTGTAGTAATCATGAATGCTTTTATCATGCATGAGAAATATTATTTAAAAGTAATTCCCCATTGGCAAAATATTAAAGCAACTACAACAGCTTTTTATCAACTCGCCAACAAAGGTTATGACGTTAATAAAATAAAGGAGGTAAATGACAATGAACAACGGTCAAATTTCAATATGATAAAAAATCGCTTTTTATATGCTGATGTTTTGCTGAATGCGGAAACTTTAACTTGTATGCAGCAGGCTGCAAAATATCAGAACAAGTGGCGAGATTTTAACGGCGAAAGTCTTTATTATTTGCTAACAGATATAAAGCAATACCTGCTTGCTTTAGCTGTAATGATAATATTGTTATTTACAGGTAATACCCAAAAAAAACATCGGAATGTTTTTCTTATTTCCGCAGGAATAGCGATTCTTATCAGCTTATATTTATTAATATTCATGCGGTTTCCTGAACGTGTATGGAGTGGTTTTTTCCTGTTGCTTTATTTGTTGGCTGCAATGATCCTCTCTCCGGCGAAAAACCTGAAATTATCAAAATTGCAAAGCAGCGTTGTGAAGATTTGTGTTGCCGCAACTTTCATTATTCAATGCGTTTATTTTTTCAACTTGGTTTGTTATAATTCAAAACAATCAGATCAGTTTGAATGTGCAGCTTCTTTCGTTGAATCTCATCCTGATACTTTGTTTGTAGAGTACGGCGAACAGTTTCCTTTCAATCATTTTCCTGCTTTTGTTTCACCTGCAAGATATCCGCTTGGCAATGTTTTATTTCCCTTTTATTTCAATACTGAATTAAGGGATAATCTTTTAGAAAAATTTGGTATTCACAATTTGAATGAAGCCATTATTTCATCCCGTAACATTATTCTTATTGGCGAACCGGATGAAGAACTTAAACAATATCTTGAACTGAACCTGCAGAAAAAAATAAGCTTTGAAAAAATAATTGCTCCTTCAGCCTGCATGAATTTATTTACAGTAACGACAGAGTAACAAGGCATTTAAGTCGAAAAATATATTGAACCACATAGAACATAGGTACATAGAAAAACATATAGGATATAAAGATGAAAAATGATTTTAAAGAGTAGAATATCAAAAAAATATGTGAAACTCCTATGTTTCTATCTGTCTATGTGGTTTCAAAAAGCGTTTAATTTAAGCGCCTAATTTTATAAATTATTTCTATCATCTTATATACTTTCCAATAACAGGCAATTGTTGAAATTCCCTCTTTTCAATCTTCAATATAAATGCAATAAAGGCAAGTATTAAAATAACGCCAAGTATTAATGCAAAATAGATATTTGAATAAAGATTGGTAATAGAATAATGTACAAAAAACAGCAGCAATACTATAACTATATATGCCGATAGTTTTTTCCAGGCATAAGGCACATAATATTCTTTTTGTCCCCACACAAAACTAATAACCATCATACTGAAATAACATAAAAAAGTTGCCCATGCAGAAGCTACATAACTATATTTCGGTATAAAAAGATAATTTACAATAACTGTAATGGCTGTGCCGATTAGTGTTATCCAGGCACCTGCCATTGTTTTATTTGTGATCTTGTACCAAATGCTTAGGTTGTAATAAATGCCAAGACTCATATTGGCAAGCAATAAGATAGGAACCACTTTTAGGCCTTCCCAATATTTTGGATCGATAAAATATCTCCACACAGGCAGGAACAACGTTACCACTAAAAACATTATAGCAATTGTTATCACAAAAAATTTAGTGACACGTGCATATATTTTTTGTGGATTGCCTGCCTCTGCCTGTTTAAAGAAAAATGGCTCTGCACCATAACGAAACGCCTGGATGAACAATGTGATTAAAATTGATAGTTTATAACAGGCACTGTAAATACCTCTTTGTTCATCCGCATATTGTGCCGAACCCGGCAACCACCAGCCAAGCATCAGGCGGTCAAATGTTTCATTAATCGTACCGCCGAGACCGGCAACCAGCATCGGCAAAGCATAAGCCATCATACCTGTCCACAATTTAAAATTGAAGACCCATTTTTTTGGAAGCATCCACTTGCTTAAAAACAATAACGTAAGCAGGGATGCTAAAGCATTTGCAAGCAAAACATAAGTGATAGGATTAAGACCCGGACGATAAATTAATATTGCCCAACTGTTTGGGTCTGCCTTGGCTTTATCCGGGCAATAACTTAAAAAGAAAACGGTAAAAAGAACATTCGCAATGATGTTGCCGATTTTAATCAGCGCAAATAGTCTTGGTCTTCCTTCATAACGCAAGCGGGCAAAAGGAATAGTTGATAAAGCATCAAGTCCAATGATAATTATGCTCAGTTGAACAAGCAACGGAAACTCAGTGAGAGAAGTGATCTGTGCAAGCCATCCCTGGTTCAGCCATAACAAAATGCTTAATACAATACTGCTTATTAATAAACTTATGGTAGCGTTATTATTAACAGCTTCCCTGTCAACATCTTTACCCATAAAACGGAAATAGGTTGTTTCCATTCCATAAGTGAAAATTACATTGAACAAAGGAATAGCCGCATACATCGCACTCATTTGCCCGTAATTAGCCGGTGTTATAAGTGCTGAATAAGTTAAGTAAGGTGTAAGAAGATAGTTAATAAAACGTGCAGCAATACTGCTCACGCCATACCACACAGTTTGTCCGGCCAGTTTCTTAATACTCAAGCTAAAAACATTTCGGCAAAAATAAAGGTAAGGCTCGTATTCATTTTCATTCTATCGCTGTTAAACTTAAATCTAATTTTTATTGAGCCGGCAAAGAGTTGCTATGAAGCTTCTGTTGTGTCACTCACTTCAACGTCTTGCTCCTTAATGAACAGAAATTTGAAATTAAAAAACAAAAACCGGAATCTGGAACAGAATCCGGTTTTCAAATCGACTCTTCATTAATGGATGAATTTCAAAAATCTGCTTAGCTTAAGGCGTATACTTAAGACGTATAACTCATAAGTTCCTCTTATCACACCTTCCCATTCTTGATTTCTTCTACAACACCGGGGTCAAGCAGGGTAGTGGTGTCACCTAAATTTTCTGTTTCACCTTCCGCTACTTTTCTTAAAATACGACGCATGATTTTACCGCTGCGGGTTTTGGGTAAACCTTTTACAAACTGTATCTTATCCGGTTTTGCTATTGGCCCGATGATGCGGCTAACCGTAGCAGAAATATCTTTCCGCATAGATTCTTCACTACCATGCATATCGCTTGAAATAACATATGCATAAATGCCCTGGCCTTTTATTTCATGCGGGTAACCAACCACAGCACTTTCCACAACACCGGAGTGCATATTGATGGCGTTTTCAACTTCTGCCGTACCAATACGGTGTCCGCTCACATTTAATACATCATCCACACGACCTGTTATACGGTAGAAACCATTTTCATCTCTTAAAGCGCCATCACCTGTAAAATATAAATTCTGGTAAGTGCTGAAATAAGTATTTTTACATCTTTCATGATCACCCCAGGTAGTACGTAGAATGCCCGGCCAGGGTGCTTTCATACACAAATTTCCGCTAACATTATTTCCCTCTATCTCTTGTCCGTTTTCATCAACCAGTACAGGCTGAACACCCGGTAAAGGAAGCGTTGCATAAGTAGGTTTGGAAGGTGTAACACCAGCAAGATTAGAGATCATAATACCTGCTGTTTCTGTTTGCCACCAGGTATCTACAATAGGGCATTTTTTCTTCCCGATATTTTGATCATACCAATGCCATGCTTCTTCATTTATCGGCTCGCCAACGGTTCCTAAAACGCGCAAAGAAGAAAGATCTTTATTTTCTACCGGGCCTAATCCAAAGCCCATTAAACTTCTTATAGCAGTAGGTGCTGTATAGAGAATATTTACTTTGTATTTATCCACAACATCCCAGAATCTTCCCGCATCCGGCCAGGTCGGGATACCTTCAAACATCATTGTTGTTGCGCCTGCACTTAAAGGTCCGTAAACAATATAACTGTGACCTGTTATCCATCCTATATCTGCTGTGCAGAAATAAATCTCACCCTGTTTATATTGAAAAACATTTATAAAAGTGTAGTTCACGTAAATCATATAGCCTGCAGTAGTATGCACTACACCTTTCGGTTTGCCTGTAGAACCGGAAGTGTAGAGAATAAACAAAGGGTCTTCTGCATCCATTTCTTCTGCAGCACAACTTTCCATGCCGAGCGTTTCCACTTTTTTTATTTCATCTTCCCACCAAACATCTCTTCCTTTTATCATTGAAACCGGTGTGCGTGTACGTGTACAAACAATAACACGTTTTACAAAAGGGCAGGCAATTAAAGCATCATCAATAACATCTTTTAAAGGAATATCTTTTCCACCACGAAAAGCGCCGTCACATGTTATAATAAATTCTGCTTTCGCATCCTGTAAACGGTCTGCAATACTTTGCGCAGAAAATCCGCCGAAAATTACAGAATGAATAGCGCCGATTCTTGCACAGGCCAATACGGCGATGGCAAGCTCCGGTATCATGCCCATATAAATACAAACACGATCGCCTTTTTTTACATTGTTATTCTTGAGCACATTGGCAAACTGGCAAACCTTTTTATGCAGGTCTTTATATGTTAGCACTCTGTGATGTTCCTCGGGATCATTTGGTTCCCAGATTATCGCCGGTGTATTACCCAGCGTATCCAGATGCCTGTCGAGGCAGTTCTCGGTTATATTAAGCTTTGCACCTTTAAACCATTCAACTTTTGGTTCGTTAAAGTTCCATTCCAGGACTTTATCCCATTTACGACGCCATTGAAAATGATTAGCAACCGATGCCCAAAAAATTTCAGGGTTTTGTACACTTTGCTCATAAGCTTCACGGTACTCTTCATACGTTTTGATTTGATAAGAATATGCCATACAATCGTTTTTTCGAGGGCTTAAATTTACAACCAACTTATTGCATCAAGCTCAAAATTTTATTTTCATGTAATTTTTTCTTCAAAAACATTGCTCTTAGTTGTTATGACTTTTAAAAAATGTGTCAGCCCAGTTATTTTTGGTGCAACTTTGTCCATTAAGATTTGCAGGAAATATGCTTATTGATTGGTTGAATGGTCACTTTATATTTTTTATTGTGTTTGTTGTTCTTTCTGCGATCATAAAAATCGTTGCTGCGCTGTTTTTCTACAGGCGTACAGCAGGGTTTACAGATTTGCTTTTCCTGCTGTTCAAATGGCATAACAGAAGTGAAATTGAAATTGCAGATGAAGAACGAACCGTTCGTTTTATGAAAATTCTCAACTTTCTTTCTGTTCTTTTTTATTTCTCTTTGCTTTGCCTTGCAGGCGTTTATATGATAACAGCATTATTTTAAACCTTTCTTAGATGATTGCTCATGCAACACTTTCGTCCAGCAATTATCTTTGATACAAACAACAAGAATGTCTTTACAGGTGAAGGATCTGCTTAAAGTTTACGGCACACAAAAAGCGGTGGATGAAATTTCATTTACAGTGAATAAAGGAGAGATCGTTGGCTTTCTTGGCCCGAATGGGGCAGGCAAAAGCACAACGATGAAAATGATAACCGGTTATCTAAAACCCAACGGTGGTAAAGCTTTTGTAAGTGGCGCTGATGTAGAAAATAATCCCATTGTTACTAAACAAAAAATAGGTTATTTACCGGAAGCGAATCCATTGTATTACGATATGTACGTGAGAGAATACCTGCATTTTATTGCAGGTGTTCACAAAATAAGGGATGAAAAAAAACGGATCGGTGAGGTGATTGAATTAACCGGGTTAACACTTGAAAGCCGGAAGAAAGTAGGGCAACTTTCAAAGGGTTATAAACAGCGTGTTGGCCTTGCCGCGGCACTCGTTCATGATCCGGAAGTTTTGATCCTTGATGAACCAACAAGTGGTCTTGATCCCAACCAGATCATTGAGATACGTAATGTAATAAAGCAACAGGGACAAAATAAAACTGTTCTTTTTTCTTCGCATATTTTACAGGAAGTGCAGGCGATCTGCGACCGCGTTATCATCATCAACAAAGGAAAAATAGTTGCAGATGATAGTATCAAAAACTTGCAGCATACTGATAAAAATACCGTTCGTGTTATGTTTAAAGAACCTTTGGAAGCGGAATGGTTACAACGTTTGCCTTCTGTTATTATTGCGGATAAAAAAGATAGTTTCACCTGGCTGTTGCAAACAAATAACAGCAATGAAACACGAAGAGAATTAATGCAGCTTGCCTTGCAGCATAATCTTAACATTGTTTCCCTGCTTGATGAAGGAAGTAATCTCGAAGAAATATTCAAAGCGCTTACAACAAAACAGATGACCGACAACCGTTGACTATCGCCAGTGAACCGGTGGGGACTGATATCATAAACCATCAACTATCATCCACATGCAAACCGCAACCTTACAGTTTTTATCAAACATCAAACTAAATAATAACAAGGGATGGTTCGAGGCCAACAGGAAAAAATATGAAGCGGCGAAAGAAGATTTCGCATCTTTAATAGCAACGTTACTCGAAAAGCACAGCAAGAAAGATCCCACCATCACACCACTTACTGTAAAAGATTGCACGTTCAGGTTTAACCGCGACATACGTTTCAGCAAGGATAAATCTCCTTATAAAACCGCCTTCGGGGCAAGCATTAATAAGAGTAGAAAACAAGGTCATTTTGCAGGCTATTATTTTCATCTTGAACCAGGTAACAATAGTTTTGCAGGAGGTGGAATATGGATGCCCGAAGCGGATGTTGTAAAGAAGATAAGACAGGAAATTGATTATAACTGGGTCGAGTTTAAAAGCATCATTCGCAACAAAAAGTTTGTAAAAGAATTTGGCGATCTTGACAAAAACAGCGAAATAAGTTTAGTTCGCGAACCTAAGGGTTACGACAAAGACAACCCCGTTATTGATAACCTTAAGTTAAAAAGCTGCGTAGCACTGAAACCGATAACAGACGAGGATTTAATGAGTAAAGAGTTGCCGGGAAAAATATTATCAGCATTCGAAGCATTACAGCCATTAGTATATTTTTTGAACAGGGTTTTTGAAGATTGATAAAAAACGGTTGCATTTTTGCTTTATATTTTCAGTTAATTTTTTATTCTTCATTGCTAAAAACCTGGAACACCATGGAAGAAAAGTTTAACGAATCTACCATTAACAGACCCAAAGGTGACCGCTTATTAGACGCATCTCTTGTAACAATTGATCTGCCTGCGTATATCAAACAATTGAAAGAAGAAGAAGCATGGCAAAAAAATGATCGTAACGCCATCACTGTTTTTAAAACAGAAGGTTTGAACATTGTTATTGTAGCCCTGCATCAGGATGCAGTTATGAAACCTCCCGTTGCTTCTGAAGGCAATACAAGTGTACAGGTGATTGAAGGCAGTGTTCTTTTGAACGTGGAAGAACAATCCACCAAAATAAATCCACAACAGATCGTTGCTTTTCGTGAACATCAGCCTTTCAGCATAACTGCTTTGAAGGAAACGGTGTTTGTACTAACGATGACGGACAAAGAAGATTAATATTTACGCGAAACACTTGAAAAATCCTTCGATATCCTGGCAAGCATTACACCTGTTGTATCAAAGTTCTTGCTTTTTACATACATGTGTACTTTAAACTCGCAATCGAAAAAGGTCTTGTCTTCAAAAAAGGTTACATGCTGTACATTATAGGTAACATTAGATGAGTCGTAGTTTCTTTCTTTGTACAAATAATTCTGCATGGCCGTTTTTAAACGGGTTTCTATTTTTTTTCTATCTGCCGGTTTTTTCTGGCAGGCAACAAAAGAAGTGATCATAAACAGCAGCAACCATTTTTTCATAACAGTAGGTTTAGTCTTGGTCAAATATAAAAAACCAATCAACACTAAAAGATAGTTTTGTTTTTAATACCGGCAGCAGTGTTTTATGGCATCGTTTGTTGTGTCACTCACTTGTACGTTCTCTTTTCATGGCGACATTTAGAGTTTTAATTGAAATTATATCTCAGGAATAAAACCTCTTAAATGCAGGATGTTGAAAGTGAAAACCTCACATCTGACCTTTCTCTTCATCAAAAAAATGCGGGAATAAAACAGATACACTGCTTATCAAACTTACACTTCCGCAGGTTCTGATGCTTCTTTTTTATATGCTTCACTTAGTTTTCTTTGTAAGTCTGCTGATACAGGTGCATAATGATCAAACTGCATCGTAAACCTTGCTCTTCCTTGCGTTATACTTCTTAGTGACGAAGAAAATGTTTGCATCTCTGCGTGTGGAATTTGTGCTTTTACTACGGTAAAGTGTCCTTCTGTATCCAAACCCTCTACCATACCGCGGCGTTGCTGAATATCGCTCATAATATTTCCTGTTAATTCATCCGGGCAACGAACTTCAACAGAGTAAATTGGCTCGAGCAATTGCGGGTTTGCATCCTGGAATGCTTGTTTAAAAGCCATCATTCCTGCTATTTTAAAAGAAATATCATTGCTGTCAACAGGATGCATTTTTCCATCAAAAACACATACTCGTATATCTCTCACGTACGAACCTGTTAACGGTCCTTGCTGCATTTTTTCCATTACGCCTTTCAGAATGGATGGAAGAAAACGTGCATCAATAACACCACCTACAATGCAGTTATAATAAACCAGTTTTCCACCCCAGGGAAGATCATAATTTTCACGACCTCTCACGGTTAATCCATGCGGTTCGGGCATTCCTTCATACCATGGTTCAATTCGCAAAGCAACTTCCGCAAATTGTCCTGCACCACCGGATTGTTTTTTATGACGATATATTGCTTCGGCTTCCTTACGAATTGTTTCCCTGTATGCAATTTTGGTGGGGGAGTAGCGAACGTCAAGTTTATAAATATTCTCCAATTTCCATTTTATTAAGGAAAGATGCATCTCTCCCTGGCAATGCAATAATGTTTGCCCCAATTCTGCAGATACTTCAACCTGTACAGTTGGATCTTCTTCCTTCAACTGATGCAATGCGGACGCAAGTTTTTCTTCTTCACCTCTTTTTACATTTGAGATAGCAATACTCATAACGGCTGAAGGAAAAACAATCGGTTGTAATTCCAAAGAAGTACCTTTTTCATGAAGTGTGTTATTCGTATGCGTATTACGCAGTTTAAGTGTGGCACCAATATCTCCGGCGATCAGTTGATTAACGTTGATCCTTTTATTTCCTTCTACCAAAAACAACTGATTTATCTTTTCTGTAACGCCTGTATTTTCATTTACTAATTCCATCCCGCTTTTTACCGTACCCGAATAAACTTTAAAGAAACTAAGATCACCAATGTGTGGTTCACTCACCGTTTTATAAATAAAAATGCAGACAGGTCCATTATTATCGCAGGTTAAAGAAGTTTCATTCTTTGTTAGTTGTGGCGGCATTTCGCTGGAAGGCGGACAAACATTGTCAATATAGCTCATCAGTCTTGCAACGCCCCTGTTTTGTTTAGCCGATACGCAAAAAACAGGAAAGAGGTCGTGGTGCAACATAGAAAGATGCAAGCCTTTTTTCATTTCATCTTCTGTGAGTTCACCTTTATCAAAATATTGCTCCATCAATGTTTCATCATTCGATGCAATAGCTTCGATCAGTTCTTTATGCATTGCTTCAGCCTTAGCTTTTTCTGCATCAGGAACAGGAAGTTTTTTTGGTTTTTCATTTTCGGATGAATATTCATACATCACCATATTCACCACATCAATAATAGCATTGAAACCTAAACCTATATTAAGCGGATATTGAAGCGCAACAACATTATTACCGAAATGATTTTTAGCTTCTTCTAATGCAGTAAAATAATCTGCTTTCGGATGATCAAGCTGATTGATAACGATGATCATCGGCGTTTTAAATTTTTCCGTGTATTCCCAAATAATATCTGTTCCAACTTCAACGCCCGTACTTGCATTCAGCAGCATGATACCTGTATCTGCCACTCGTAAAGCCGTAAGCACTTCGCCGGAAAAATCATCATAACCGGGTGTATCAAGTATATTTATTTTATATCCTTTCCATGTTGTATGCAGTAGTTTCGACGAGAGTGAATTGCCACGTTCTTTTTCAAGATCGGTATAGTCACTCACCGTGTTCTTTTCTTCTATGCTTCCACGTTTATGAACAAGACCTGCTTCAAAAAGCATGCTTTCAGCAAGTGTCGTTTTCCCGCTGCCGGAATGCCCCAGCAGCACAATGTTCTTAACATGTTCGGTATCAAAATCTGGCATAACAAAAGTTTTATGTGTGTTGCAAATAAACAGGCAGGGTGGGAGACACGTATTGCTTTCAAACCTGGTAAGATCCGGTGAACTTTATGCTGCAAAAAAGAAGAAAGAAAGTTTGTCATCTTCTTATGCAATTTCTTATTGAAAACAATGATTACGAAAGTATATGCTAAGAGTATTGAGGTTGATAAAGCCTTTGCTGCTTCAAAGTACATTCAACCACCTGAACAGAGGCAACGCTAATTTACGTTTAAAAAACAGAAAGGAGCGGAAAGATTTTTAATTGAAATGTATTCGGACAATAACTAAAAAGCTCGCAAACACAAGTTTTACGAGCTTTTTAAGTCGGGGCGGCAAGATTCGAACTTGCGACCTCCTGGTCCCAAACCAGGCGCGATGACCGGGCTACGCTACGCCCCGATATTTTTATAAAGGCTTTGCTTCTTTATTGTTTTCCGGCGGGCAAAAGTAAGGGTAGAAAATATATCAACCAACAAATTTTATTTTCTACGACAATATTTTAAATTTTTATCCAATAATTTTCTATTTATACAGCACCTGTACCGTTTCCGCTGTTTGTTGCTGCAACAAAATTTGTTTGCCTTCAACTAATTTATTCAATAATGCATTATTAAAATGCCGAATAGTTAATAATGTTAGATCTCTTTCAACCTGCACATCGAATATGGAACTTGATGCAGCGGCAAGTTGATCTATTTTATCGGATTTATCATCTAAACATATTTGTAACCTTACCGCACCTGTTTGTAAAAGATTTGGTTTTATTTTCAGCTGGCCGAATATTTCATACAATTCACTCATTGGTTTTTCTCCAACAAAAGAAAAATCTTGTGTGTGTAAATGAACAAGTGCCTGGTTTTGTTTGATAATAACAATCGGCGGTAAATTCTTCACTTGTTTTTTATAAACAATTGTGCCGGGTAAAGAAGGGTCAACAAATGATCGTACATGCAATGGAATACCTTTATTCTGCAAAGGTTTAATCGTTTTAGGATGTATCACCTGTGCACCGTAATAAGCCATTTCTATCACTTCATCAAAACTTAGCTCTTTAATAAATTCTGCCTCTGGAAAAAGTTTAGGATCTGCACTCATTACACCTTCCACATCTTTCCATATTGTTAAGTTCTCTGCATTTAAAATATTGGCAAAAATGGCCGCAGTAAAATCGCTTCCCTCTCTTCCTAAAGTTGTGCTTTCATTTTCATCGGTACTGCCAATAAAACCCTGCGTTAAAATAATTTTCTTTTCATCAAGCAGCGGT
>JAEZRL010000151.1 GCA_023440945.1 Bacteroidota bacterium | reverse complement strand
GTTAACGCCATGTAAGTAATTGAGGGATTCTGACAGGCATTGCTCGTCATGCAGGCGCCATCGGTTACAAATACATTTTTTGCGTCCCAGATTTGATTATAAGCATTGAGAATAGACGTTTTTGGATCTCGTCCCATTCGTGCCGTTCCCATTTCATGAATTCCTAAACCGGGCGCCTGGTGAGAATCAGAAGCTTCAATATTTTTGAAACCTGCTTTCTCCAGCATTTCCGTACCGGAAGCAAGAAGGTCTTTTAGCATGCTTACTTCATTCTCTTTGTATTCGCAATCAATCTGCACCAAAGGCATTCCCCAATCATCTTTTTTGTCTTTGCTTAATGTTACCCTGTTATCAGCGTAAGGCAAACATTCTCCCATGCCCGTCATCCACATATCCCACGGCCCCGGCTCTGATAATTGTTCTTTTAAGCCAGCACCTATCGTTGCATCTGTAACATTTCCTGTTCTTCTTGAGCCACCTGCCGCAAATGCAAAACCTCTTATAAAATCTTTCTGAGTATCATTTCCAACATTCCTGTAACTCGGAATATAAATGCCAGCCGGACGTCTTCCATAATAATATTCATCCTGGAAACCATCATGAGAAGCTTCGATATGACCGCGATAATTATGATCCATCAAATAACGGCCTAACACATCATTGGTATTACCTAAACCGTTTTCAAAAGCAGGCGATGTAGAGTTAAGCAATATCAAAGCCGTATTGATGGTACCTGCATTTACAAAAATGATTTTGGCAAAATATTCGGTCATTTTTTTTGTATTAGTATCTATTACACGCACACCTGTTGCTCTTTTTTTATCGGCATCATAAATGATCGAATGGACAACAGAAAAAGGACGCATCGTTAGATTTCCTGTTGCATTGGCGGCAGGCAGCGTTGCAGAAACACTGCTGAAATATCCTGCATACGGGCAGCCTCTTGAACATAAATTCCGGTACTGACAAGGACCTCTTCCGTTTAATCCTTTTGTAAGGTTAGCCGTTCTTGAAATGATTACTTTCCTGTTATCATAATTTGATTCGACGGACTGTTTAAAATGTTTTTCTATGCAATTCATTTCCATCGGTGGCTGAAATTCACCATCCGGTAAATGCGGAATACCATCCCTGTTTCCGCTAATGCCAACAAACCTTTCAACATAACTATACCAGGGCGCAATATCTTTATAACGGATCGGCCAGTCAACCGCAATGCCTTGTTTTGCATTTGCTTCAAAATCAAGATCACTCCATCGCTGTGTCCATCTTGCCCACATTAATGATTTTCCTCCTGTTTGATAACCTCTTATCCAGGAAAATGGTTTTATTTGTTCGTAAGGATGTTCTTTATCTTTTACAAAAAAATGTTCGGTAGAAGGCGTATAAGCGTAACAGGAACTTACTATCGGGTTTTCTTCTTTTTCTTTAAGTGATAAAGTATCGCGATAAGGCAATTGCCACGGCGCAAGCATAGCGGTTGTGTAATCTTTAATATGTTCCACATGTCTGCCACGTTCCAGCACGAGGGTTTTTAAACCTTTCTCACACAATTCTTTCGCTGCCCATCCGCCACTCATTCCGCTACCGATAACGATCGCATCAAAAGTATTCTGCTCAACACCTTTTGAGTTTATATTAGGCAAGCTATCGTTATTATTACCCATAATTCAATCCTGTTTATTCAATTCAACATGCAATGAGTATTACACGTTTTTATTTTTTTGTATCAAGCTGCAGTGCTACTATTTTGCTTCCGTTGCGTCGCACTCTTCAAGGTTCTGACTTTACTTTACAAAATGCAATTGTTTCTTTAATACGCACTGCATCACAATCAAACCCCTTCCTCCAAATCCTACAAATCAAGGTTCAGACGACTACCAACCAAAAACTTTTTTTACATAATCACGGCTTATTTTCCAGTCCTCCCTTACAGGACGTACAGGAGGATTATCGAATGCAAGTTCCACCGCAGCTTTGCCTTTGTAATTTATTTCCTTTAATGCTTTTGCAATAGCTGGGAAATCTGTTACACCTTCTCCTACCGCTTCTGTCCATTTGCCATCCGCATTCTGATCTCTTATATGCATGTACACCATCTTGTGTCCATAGGTTTTTATAAACCAAACCGGGTCAACACCACCGCGGATAAGCCAGTTAAGATCAGGACCTAATTTCGCATCAGGTATTCTTGCTAATGTTCCTTTGAGATCGTGCATATTGTTTTCTACTTCAAAGGTGTGGTTATGAAGGTTAGGCTGAATGTTGTACTTTGAACAAGTAGAGAATATTTTTTTCAAAGTGTCTGCCTGCACATCCAGTTCATCTTCTGTTTTTATATGATGCGCATCACCAACGGTTAAACCGATCATCTTTCCACCTACATCATGCAATTTTTCTAATACGCTTTCTATGTCTTCAAGTATATATTGTTGCTGTTCCTTGTTCCACATATCACCATAATAAGAAGTGCCCGCCACAGGAAGATCATATTTATTTACCAGTTCATTTAATCTTTGCACGGAACCTTCATGCTTTAGTATTGATTCCATGATCTCAATCTTTGCATAACCTGCAGATTTAAGATCACTGAAAACTGTATCAAGCACAGGCGTACAATCCCAATCAGGAGGGAATTTACTTGCATAAACCCATAAATGCGCATCCACTTCAGTAACAGGAGAAGACGATGCACCAATGCCCATATTATGTAACATAAGAGCACCTGCAAGAGTTCCACCCATTTTAATAAAACTGCGGCGGGAAAAGTTTTTCGTATTGGTTGTTTCTGTTTTCAATTTTTTAAAAGCTTATTGTAAACCTATTTCTTATCCGGTAATGCAAATGCAACATAGCTATCACCACCTTTGGCGCCAAGCTTTGTTCCACCACAGGCTAAAACAACATATTGTTTTCCGTTTACCTCGTAAGTGCTTGGCGTTGCAAATGCTGCTGCTGGTAATTGCGTTTTAAAAAGCAATTTGCCATTTGTTTTATCATAAACCCGGAAATATCCATCTTTTGTTCCGGCGATAAATAATAATCCGCTTGCTGTAATAACAGGGCCGCCATAACTTTCAGAACCTGTTTCTTCCTTAATGCCTTTTGCCTGTAATTCGGGAATTTCGCCATAAGGAATCTTCCAAACATATTCACCTGTATTTAGGTTAATGGCGTTCAATGTGCCCCATGGTGGGCTAATAGCAGCAAGGCCATTCTTGTCCAAAAATTTACTGTATCCGGAGATAGAGTAGGAGACAACTGAATCCATTTTTACTTTGTTATCCATACCCGGTTCTTTTGGTGAAACCGGTGCAGCTTTCTCATCTCCAAACAAAAATCCAAGCAAGGATTTTTTTTGCTCTTCGGTAAATTTTGGAAACGCGGGCATCATGCCTTTCCCATGCAAAATGGTGTTGGAAACAGTTTCTCTTGTTTTGCGAGTGCCTATGTTTAAAAGCGAAGGAAAACCACTCGCGGGGTTACCGCGACGCTCTGTACCATGACAGGAAGCACAATTGGCAACATATAAACTTTGTCCCGGGCTCATACTAATATTCTGTGCTTTGGAAGAAGCTGGGCCTAAAGAGATTCTCCACGCCATTTCATTGCTATTGATGTATATAATGCCATCCGGATCAACTGCAGCTCCGCCCCATTCTGCACCGCCATCCAATCCCGGAAAAATAATCGTTCCGTTTTGACTTAAGGGTGTAAACGGCCCTTCTGACCGGCTTTTCTTCAATAAGTCTAATAGTTCCTGTTTGTTTTCTGCATAAGGACTAATATCATTCTCTGTAACGTTTTGCCTGGCATAAGGAGCAGGTTTTGTGGGTAAAGGTTGTGTAGGCCATGATTGTTCGCCGGGAATATCAGATTGAGGTACCGGTATTTCTTTTATCGGGAAGAGCGGTTCACCTGTTTCACGGTTGAAAACAAAAACAAAACCTTGCTTGGTAACCTGTGCAACGGCATCAACACGTTTGCCATCTCTTGTTATAGTGATAAGATTTGGCGGAGCCGGCGGGTCCCTGTCCAATATATCATGATGCACAAACTGAAAATGCCATTTGCGTTTACCCGTTTTTGCGTCTAATGCCAGTAAACAGTTGGCAAAAAGGTTTTCACCAATACGTTTTGCTCCATAAAAGTCATACGCTGCCGAGCCTGTAGGAACATATAAAATGCCGCGTTTACGATCTACTGACATACCAGCCCAATTATTGCCAGCACCAATGTCTGTATTCTTATAAGCATCTTTTGGCCACGTGTTATAACCCTCTTCACCAGGGTAAGGAATGGTATGAAAAACCCAGGCAAGTTTGCCCGTTTTTATGTTGAAAGCCTGTATATGTCCAAGCGCTGCATCTGTTCCTTCAGAAACACGCAAAGGCATGATGATAAGATCTTCGTATATGGTTCCCGGTGTATTGGAGATAACCATTTTATCTTCTGCTGTTGGCCCTAATCCTGACTTTAGACTGGTACGGCCGCTATCACCAAACGAAGGAATTGGTTTGCCTGTTTTTGCATCTAAGGCGTATAACCATGGACCGCTTGTATAAAGAATGCGTTTATCATTACCATCTTCCCAATAAGCAACACCTCTGCTGCTGCTAAAATTGTCTGGTCCTTCGCTTTTTCCTTTCCATATTTCTTTACCTGTTGCAGCATCTACAGCAAACGGTCTTGTAGTAGCAGTCATGCCATACAACACGCCATCAACAATGATCGGGTTGCATTGAATTTGACCTGAATCAAGTGTATGGTATTGCCATGCCATTTGTAATTGCTGAACATTTTCTTTGTTGATCTGGTCAAGAGGAGAGTAATGGTTACGTTCAGGGCCGCCTAAATATTCTTTCCATTCGTTTGAACCGTAAGAAGGTTTTCCGGCTTCTTCATTACATGCAATAAACACAACGAACAGGAAAGAAAAAGCAGGTAACAGAATTTTTTTCATTTGCAAGAAAAGTTGGTTTTTTTATTGTGAATTGTGAATGGTGAATTTACATCTTAACTTTTGTAGTGATTAAATGATTAATTGATGAAAACTTTTTGAGTTGTTGATTTCTATTCACTATCAACGATCAATATTCACCATTCACTATTAACGATTAATATCCCGGATTTTGTTTCAATGCCGGGTTTGCCGTAATGATATCGAACGGGATAGGAAACAGTTTGTAATGCGCATCAGATGCCGGTTTTTCCCACCATGCTTCATTGAATTTTCCGAAACGAATCAGATCTTCTCTTCTAAACATTTCGTAGGCGAATTCACGCCCACGCTCGTTGAGCAACTCATCCATCGTAAGCGTTGCGCCGGTATATTTTGCATCCGGATCATTTCTTGCAAAGCTTCTTGCTCTTACCTGGTTCACAAGATCAACTGCCTCCTGTGTTGCAACATCGCCATTCAGTCGCATCAAACATTCTGCTTTCATCATCAGTATATCCGCATAACGTAAAACAACCATATCGTTATTCATGTTTACAAATCCGTTCGCTCCATAGTTTCCGTAATTGAATTCAATTTCATATTTAATGTTCATTACACCTTCATTATCATTTGCATCGAACAAGCTGTTGATGTGCGGTGTTATATCCATTGGTTCGTCGCTCCAATTTGGAACCGATTGCTCCTCTCCATTCTCATCAGTATATGTTTGCGGTCCAACGATCCATTGATTAATGCGTCGATCATTTGGTTTATACAAATTGTAGAATGATTCCTGTGTGCTTATTTTGCGCCAGCCATAATCAATATCATATGCTCCGGGATTTGCAGAATATTTGTAAACAATTATATTTTCATGAATGTTCTGTTCAATAAAATTGAAGTTCTGCGCATTGTTTGCATCGAAAGGAACTACATAAATATTTTCACTGCTTAATTCGTTATGCACTTTAAATGGATCATTCCAATGCTGATCAAGTTGATAAAGACCTGACTGAATAACAGCGTTACAGGCATCAATACAATCCTGCCAATGCTCTTCGCCGGTCATCGCTTGTGCATTCAAATACAGTTTTGCCAACAAAGCATAGGCTGCAGATTTTGTAAAATGGCCATACCAACCTGCATCGCCCTTTCCACTCAGATTTGCAATACTTTCTTTTATTTCTTTTTCAATGAAAGCAAAAGCCTCAGCAGGTGTGCTGTTTGTAGGGTTGGGTTCTCCAACATGTTCAACAATAGGAATGTTACCAAATTGAATTAATGCCCAATAGTAATGTAATGCCCTTACCATTCTTATTTCAGCAATCATTTGTTCTTTGCTGACAGGAAGATTCATTGTACTTACATCTATGTTCTGAATATTATCAATAAAGTTGTTACAGTAACCAATAGCTTGGTAAAGATCCTGCCACTCTAAAAGTATCCAGAAGTCTCTTGATGTCCAGGTATGCTGATGGAAACGCAGCCATTGGCCTTCCTGGTCAACATATCCAAATAATACCGGTGCGCAAGCTTCATCAGTTACAAATTCATTCACCTGGAAATGCACCTGGTAAATATGTGTTTGTAAAAATGCATAAGGCAGAACAAAAGCCGCCATTACCTGGTCGCTGTTCTGGTAAAAATTTGTATTCGTATCCACACTGTATAATGTTTCATCCAACTTCTTACTGCAATTGCTAAAGCAGAAGACCATAAGAAGAAGTAAAGGCAGTATTTTATAGTTTGTCGTTTTCATTACAAAAATTTTTATTGTTATCAAGGCCTGATAGAACTTATGATCGGAACTTTATTTCAATATTCTTTTGTTAGGCGTTCATCATGTTCTTCACGTCGTAATAGTTTTATTATTCAATACCCATTTCCTGTTTTTGATCTTCTTTTAGAAATTAACATTTACACCAAAAGTGTATAATCTTGTGCTGGGGTAATAGCTGTAATTTGATTCTAGTCCCGGTCCATTATCGGTTTCCTGGGTTGGATCTTGCGGAAAATAATTTATCTGCAATTCTGGATCTGTTCCGGAGAAGCCTGTTATGGTTAATAAATTAGCCCCGGTAAAATAAACATGCACATTCTTCACATAATTTGAACGGATGGGAAATGTATAGCCAATTGTTACATTATCAAGTTTAACGTACCCGCCATTTTCAATATAATAACTTGAAAATGCCGGAGGGTCTGTTATCTTTTGATTTAAAGCAGAAACAAAGAGATTACCTCTGCCGTAATAGGTCCAGTTCTCATGGAACATGCGTTTACCATTTACTGATTTAAAACCGGCTGCACCTCTTATTAAGATAGAAGCATCAAAATTTCCGATGGTAAAATAATTTGTAATACCATAACTGTATTTTGGAATGCTGTTACCGAGATAAGCATAATCATCTCCTGTTATTTCGCTTGGTGGTACCGGTTTTCCATCTTTATTCTTAAATAACCATGCTCCTTCTTCTGTAAAGCTGTCGAAAACAGGGCCGTAAAAAACGGCAACCGGTTCACCAGGAGCAAGTCTTTGTATAGAAACGCCTTCTGTAACTCTTGTTATGTTGTGTGCGGTTCCAAAAAACTGGTTACTTGTAACAGAAAGTATTTCGTTCCTGTTGTAAGCACCAGTCAGGTTCAGGTTCCAATTGAATTTTTTGCGGTCAATAAGTTTAGCACTCAACAAAAGCTCAATGCCTTTATTTTCCATGGTTCCTGCATTGGCAAAAATGGTGGGAAAAATTTCAGAAGGTAACTGCGCACCATAATTACCTACAAGATGTTTTATCTTCCTGTCATACAAATCTAATGAACCACTTAGCCATCCTTGTTTAAATAAATTAAAGTCAACGCCAATATTTATTTCAGATTTTGTTTCCCATTCCAATAAGGGATTTGCGTTGATGGTAGGGCCATAAGGTAATATCCACGATCCATTTTCAGGTGTTCCAAAATAACCATTTTGTGTTCCATTGAAGAAAGGGCCGATGGTGGCAAGCGACTGATAAGGCGATAAACTCTCCTGATTACCGGTAACGCCATAACCTACACGAAGTTTAAGATTCTTGACAACGGAAGAACCTGCGAGAAAGCTTTCTTTGCTCATGATCCATCCTGCTGAAACGCCTGGAAAATTTCCCCATTTATTATCTGAACCTAATACAGATGCGCCTTCTCTTCTTATACTGAGATTTAAAAGATAGCGTTCTTTATAATCATAAATGGCTCTTCCGAAATAAGCAAGAATCGTTCTTTCATCTGCATAACTTCCTACGGCAACACCACTCCTGTTGAAGCCGGGAGTAAGATTATTTAAAGCCGTTCCTGCACCAAGATTATAAAACCTGTAGGCATCTGTAAGAAAGTTATTATTACCTGCACTAAATCCTTCATTAAAAATATCCTGGTAGGAATAACCACCAATAACATTTAAATGATGATCTCCGAAAGTTTTATCAAAATTGAGTGTGGCTTCAAGTATATTATTGGTCGTATTATTTTCTGAACGTGATGCCTGGCCACCGGTACCATTTTTTATCTGGAAAAAATCTTCCCTGCTTGAATAAAAACCATTCAGATAATCGTTCTTAATTAAAGAATAAGTAACTGCAACTGTTAAGGATGGAAGAATATGATAGGCAGCAGTTGCTGTTCCCATAAACTTTTTTTCCTTGTTGTTATTGGTATTGTGCGCTATGCTGGCAACAGGATTCCATTGCAACCCATACGGTATATCAAATCTTTCGTAATAAGTGCCATCCTCATTTTTTACAGGATAAGTTGGGTTCATATTTAACGATTGCGCAATAGCGCCGTAATTGGCAAAATTTCTTTTTTCAAAAGCATTATCAATCATAACGCCAAGATCAAGTTTATCATTTAATGCTTTTGTATTCAGACGAAAAGTCCCGCTTACAAATTCACGGTTTGATATAAGATCGATGCCCTGACTGTTTCGGTAATTTAGAGATGCATAGTAAGTTGTTCTTTCACTTCCTCCACTTACAGAAAGATTGTGTGAATGACTTACCGGCGTTCTTGTAACAGCATCAAACCAATCTGTATTAGCACCTGCATTATCCACATCATTGCCATTGTCCTCTCCAAATTTTATATATTGTTGCGCATTAAAAACATCATATTTTTTGGCGATGGAAGAAGTGGTAACATACCCGCTGTAATTAACCTGTATTTGGCCTGGTCTTCCTCTTTTGGTGGTAATAATGATAACGCCTGCGGTAGCGCGTGAACCGTAGATTGAAGCTGCAGAACCATCTTTTAATACATCAATAGAAGCGATATCTGCAGGAGCAATGGTTTGAATATCGCCGCCGGGCACTCCATCAATTACGATCAACGGTTGAGAATTACCTTCGACAGTTGCAGGACCTCTTAAAGAAAAATCTGCGCCTGCATTCGGATCGCTTCTGCTTGCATTACTTACAGAAAGACCCGCCACTTTTCCGGCGATTAATGTCATTGGATCATTTATCTGGCCGGAGTTAAAATCCTTTGCTTTTACTGTTGCAATAGAACCTGTAACTGTTTCTCTTTTTTGCGTACCATAAACAATAACCACTACCTGCTCTAATGAATTATTTGAAGGCTGCAGTTTGATAAGAATAGAATTATTTCCTGATTTTACTTTGAATGAACGAACAGCATTATCGTCATAACCAACATACGAAGCGGTGAAATTATATTCCCCACCAACCGTTAATTGTCGGAATACAAAAACACCCTTGTCATTGGTAAGTGCCGTGTAACTCTCTTTTTCATTTTCACTTATCGCTTTAACTGTTACACCCTGTAGCAGATCGCCGTTTTCACTAATAACAGTACCAGTAACCACTGCATTATTCTGCGCTTTTAATGGCAGCGTGAATAAAAAAATAAGCGCTAACCATAAAAGCTGTTTTAAGTTCGAGATTTTGAAGGTGATACTTTTCATATGGCTGTAGTTTTGGTTATTCAATTATAATGGCTGTTATTCAGGAGTTGTTTTTTGAATGATAAATCCATCGTCGTTTTGTTCGATAAAGAGATCATTCATCTGAGCAATTACTTTAAGCACTATTGATAAAGAATCTTTTTTAGAGATAGAGCCGGTGAAATTCATTGAATCAATTTCCGCTTTATTAAACTCTATTTTTTTAAAGTAATAGGCAGAAAGTTTTTCCATCACTTCCGGTAAAGGTGTACTGTTGAAATTAAGACCTGCATCTTGTGTATCCTCTTTGTCAGATGTGTTTTTCTTTTGTTTTGTTGCCACAGGTTTGTCTGCAGTGACTGTTGTTACTGCCAGTAAATTTTTTGAAGTATTGTATTCCATTTGCTGGCCCGGTAATAAATACACATCTTTATTCCATTCTTTCAGGTCTTCATCTGCAGAACGTATAACCACTTTTCCTTCGAATAACTTCACTGTTGTTTTTTGTTGAGATGGATTAGCGGTTATTTTAAACTTTGTTCCCAAAGCAGTTGTTGCAAGTCCGCCTGCATAAACGGTAAAAGGTTTTGCTCTATCTTTTGCTACTTTAAAAATCGCTTCGCCTTCTAAAAATATTTCCCGTTTGTTTGGCGCAAAAGGCACATCATATTTTACAAGAGAACGAGGTGATAAAACAATATCAGAACCATCCTGCAGCAAAAAAGATATAGGTTTTGAAGAGGTGTTAGTGATGATTTTATGGTGCGTTTCAGCCAATAATTTTTGTTGTCCTGTTGTTTTCGAGGCTTCTATATTTACCTCATTTTTATCCTTATTAAACATGTAAAAACCAAAAATCATTAGTCCTGCTAAACAGGCTGCTGTAGCACTTCTTTTTATAAAAACAATTTTATTGTGCAATCTCTTCTTTTTTCGAATGCTTTCCCATGCTTCATTCCACTCAGTATCAGTAATAAATGTGTTTATATGCGCTTCGTTCCATTCGCTTTCATTCAGATATTTTTCGAGTATAGCAGGATTGGATTTTAAAAACGTCGCTACCTGCTCTGCCTCACCCGGAGCAGATTGCTTTTTAAAAAACCGTTCTATTTGTTCGGTTGTTATTTTCATTTTAGGAGAGTAGATATTAAGTAATACGACAGGGAAGTTGCAGTTCCTTCACAAAAGAAAAAAAATTTTAAAAACAGTTACATTCGCAGCCATTTTTGAATGGTAGCTTTTCAAGTTGTAATCTGTTTATTTGCAAAATAGTTCCATAAAAAGTGGAACGTTGAAGAGTGCGACGCAACAGGCGATGACCAAAGAATTGAAGGCCGGTAACATAATAACAATCAGTATAAACACTTATATGAATGAATTTGCGCAACCCATTGCATTAAAGATAAATGTGAAGCCTCAGCAGGTTACAGCAGTATTGAATTTATTGGAAGAAGGTGCAACGATACCTTTTATAGCACGTTATCGTAAAGACAAAACCGGCTCTTTGGATGAAGTGCAGATACAACAAATACAGGATGAAGCAAAAGCACTGAAAGAATTTACAGATCGCAAAACCTTTATAGAAAAAGCGATAACCGAGCAAGGTAAGATGACGGATGATCTGCAAACAAAAATAAATGCAGCGTTAACATTGGCTGAACTGGAAGATATTTATCTGCCGTATAAACCTAAACGAAAAACCAAAGCACAAACAGCAAGAGAGAACGGCCTTGAACCTTTGGCTTTATTGGTATTAGAACAACAGGATATAGATGTTGCATTAGAAGCTTCAAACTATGTAAACGATGATAAAATAAAGACTGCAGATGATGCTTTACAAGGTGCAAGAGATATTATTGCAGAAATGGTAAATGAAGATGCACAGGTTCGTGCAAAAATGCGTAAGCTGTTTGAAGATACGGCCGCAATGCAAAGCAAAGTATTACCCGATAAAGAAACAGAAGGAGCAAAGTATAAAGACTATTTTGATTTCAGTGAACCGATCTATAAAATTCCCTCGCACAGGATTCTTGCAATACTTCGCGGATTTCTGGAAGGGTATTTACGCATGGCCATTTCACCGGTTGAAGAAGACGCATTGGAAATGATAGAAAAGCAGTATGTGAAAGGAATGAGTACGTCTTCGGAACAAATAAAAAAAGCAATCAAAGACGCATACAGAAGATTATTGCAACCGAGTCTGGAAACGGAATTTCGCACTGCATTGAAACAAAAAGCAGATGAAGAAGCGATAAATGTTTTTGCAGAAAATTTAAGGCAATTATTATTAAGTTCTCCATTGGGAAGTAAACGCATTTTGGCGATTGATCCCGGTTACAGAACTGGTTGTAAAGTTGTTTGCCTGGATGAAAAAGGTGAATTGCAAAAGACGGATCTCATCTATGTGCATGAAGCAAACAGGATCTACGACAGCGAATACAAAATAAAAGAACTGGTTAAGCAATACAACATCGAAGCATTTGCTATTGGTGATGGCACAGCAGGAAGAGAGACAGAACAATTTATTAAAAAAATCGATCTTGGTCTGCCGGTATTTCTGGTGAATGAAGATGGTGCATCTGTTTACTCAGCTTCCGAAACGGCACGAGAAGAGTTTCCAAACCAGGATGTTACGGTACGTGGTGCTGTAAGCATCGGCAGAAGATTAATGGATCCTTTGGCAGAGCTGGTGAAGATCGATCCTAAAAGCATTGGTGTTGGACAGTATCAGCATGATGTTAACCAGTTCCGTTTGAAAGAAAGACTTGATCAAACGGTTGTAAGTTGCGTAAATGCAGTTGGTGTAAATTTAAATACCGCGAGTAAGCATTTATTGAGTTATGTAAGTGGTATTGGTTCTTCGCTGGCGGATAATATTGTCAGGTTCAGAAATGAAACGGGTAAGTTTACAAATCGTGAGCAGTTGAAAAAAGTACCACGTTTAGGTGGTAAAGCGTTTGAACAATGTGCAGGTTTTTTGCGCATCAACGAAGGTGAAAATCCATTGGATAAAAGTGCCGTTCATCCTGAAGCATATAACATTGTGGAGCAGATGGCAAAAGATTTGAATGTTGAAGTAAAAACGTTGATAGGAAATGAGCCATTATTGAAAACGATTGATGCAAAAAAATATGCAACAGAACAGGTAGGAGAGATAACGGTTAAAGACATCATCAATGAATTAAAGAAACCTGGTCTTGATCCACGTAACGAAGCACAGCAATTCGAGTTTGCTAATATTTATAAAATAGAAGATGTAACGGTTGGAATGGTTGTTCCGGGCGTTGTTACGAATATCACCCGTTTTGGTGCTTTTGTAGATATTGGTGTAAAGCAGGATGGGTTGGTGCATGTGAGCGAAATAGCGCATCAATATATAACCGATCCGAATGAAGTATTGAAGCTGAGTGATAAAGTGATGGTGAAAGTAACAGATGTTGATATTGCCCGTAAAAGAATTGCTTTATCTATCAAACAAACGCAGGAAGCACCGCAGAGAAAAAATTCGGGTAACAGTAATAGGTTGCAGGTTCCCGGGAAGCAACACAATGCAAATAACAGGCAACAACCAAAGAAAACGCAGGAGGATTTATCAGGAATGGAAATGAATGATGCATTGAGTTTGCTGAAAAAGAAGTTTGGCAGGTAGTAATAAAATAAACTGAATATGAAATGTTTTTTCACGCTTGTTTTAAGTGCAGCGCTATTTTTTAATGCTTGTGCGCAGCAAATAGTTTACACGGTTGCCAATGCACATTCACACAATGATTATGAACAACCTCATCCTTTTACCACTGCTTATAATGAAGCTTTCGGTTCGATAGAAGCGGATATTTTATTATGGCACGATTCATTGATCGTTGGGCATGGATGGCAGGACACATCACTTCGCCGCACTTTGCAACAATTGTATTTTGATCCATTGAAAGAAAAAGTGCAATTGCATAACGGTTATCCTTATGAAGATACAAGCCGTTCCCTGCAAATATTAATCGATATTAAAACTGATTCCATTCAAACATTAGATAAATTAATTGAAGTTTTAAATGCTTATCCTGAGCTTATTCACGCCCATCATCTTTATTTTGTTATCAGTGGCAACAGGCCGGCGCAGGATCAGTTTACTGCTTATCCTCTCTACATCTGGTTCGATGGCGATATGCAAAGAACATACAATGAAAAAGCTTTATCACGCATTGTTATGATGAGTGATAATCTTAAAAATTACACGGACTGGAATAGTAAATCAGATCTTACAAAAGCAGATAAACAAAAGCTTGCAGCGCAGGTAGAAAAAATTCATCAGCTAAAAAAGAAAATACGCTTCTGGAATGCACCGGATAATACACAGGCCTGGCATCAACTTATGCAACTGCACGTTGATTATATTAATACCGATTACATAAAAGAATTATCAGATTTTTTTCAAACAAGAGCAGATGATTGATGCTATTTGAGTTTCAATTTTTAAACCATTGAATAATAAGGATACAGCAGAAGCACACAGAGAAAAATAAAAGCTGAAAAGCTACTCTTAGCTTCGGATATCATTGCTTATTAATATCTAATTCTGATTTATCGAATTCCTTCTTGAAATAAAAATGATAAACGCTGTTACCGCTTCCTTCATTAATAGGAAAAGCATTTACTAACTTCCAGCCTATTCTTCCCATATAATTTAATGCATCAACAATGTTATTGAAATTACGTAATCTCCCTTCTTCAGTACGCAGCCTGTTATCTTTCCAGATAGATTGGAAATCACCAAAACTTATTTCGATTGAGACTTTCCTGCTGAACAATTTTCCTGTTGCAACAACTTCGCAATATTGTTCAACTTTAGAAGTATCAGTTTGCGCTTCGGTTAAAAAGGGAAGGATAAAAAGAATAGTGAATATTAATTTTCTCATACAGTGTGTATTACAGTGATTAAAATAAGAAGTTTTTTTGCGAACAACAATTACTTTTGATTATTTGCCAATATTTATGAATCCCCATATAAAATAAGGCCTCTATTCTTAGAGGCCTTATTCCAAAATATTTTCAATGTCATTTACTTCTTCTTCTGCAATACTTTTTCAGCAGCTTCAACAATGTTTGGTGTATCCAAACCATATTTCGTTAAAAGCTCATTTGGCGTTCCGCTTTCACCGAATGTATCGTTTGTGCCAACGTATTCAATGGGAATTGGAAAATTACGGGCTGCAACATGTGATATACTATCACCCAAACCTCCCCAAATATTATGTTCTTCACAGGTAACGGCGCATTTGGTTTTGGTAATAGATTTAATAACTGCTTCTTTATCAAGTGGCTTTATTGTATGTATGTTTATCAGTTCTACACTATAACCTTTTTCTTCCAGAATTCTTCCTGCTTCAATTGCTTTCCATACTAAATGACCACAGGCAAAAATGCTTATATCGTTTCCTTCGCTTAATACCTGTGCTTTACCAATTTTAAAATCTTCTTCTTTGGTAAAGTTGGGCCATTTAGGACGACCGAATCGTAAATAAACAGGACCTTCATAATTAGCAATGGCCATTGTTGCAGCCTTTGTTTGATTAAAATCGCACGGTACAATAACGGTCATTCCCGGCAACATTTTCATCATGCCAATGTCTTCCAAGATTTGATGTGTAGCTCCATCTTCACCAAGTGTTACACCTGCGTGACTGGCACAAATTTTTACATTTTTATTGCTGTATGCTATACTTTGGCGAATTTGATCATATACACGACCGGTGCTAAAGTTGGCGAATGTAGTTGTGTAAGGAATATGTCCGCCGATAGTTAAACCTGCTGCAATGCCCATCATGTTTGCTTCCGCAATGCCTACCTGGAAAAAGCGTTGTGGAAAATCCTTCATAAAAGGACCTAACTTGAGGGAGCCTGCAAGGTCGGCTGTAAGTGCAACAATTTTATCGTTCTTTCTACCTGCTTCATAAATGCCTTCCCCAAAACCTGCACGTGTTTCTTTTTCGTTCAGTACCTGTATATCTCTTAGCATAGCCGTTAATATTTCTTAATAAAAATTTTGAAGTTGCAAGATAAGATAATTGGATTGTAAAGAGTGAAGGGAAAGAAATCTTTCTATGCAATGGTAAAGGTGATTTTTATACAGCATTCGATGCTTAGTAATTGATCTTATAATTGACAGAGTGTATAATAGTTTTGATAATTACAACATTCTATTTTCTAAACTCCACTTTATATTCAGATACATATTCACTCGAATCGCCGTGCATATCTTTAAAAAATAATCTTGCTTCACGACCTAATTTCAGACAGGTGTATTTGTTTTGAACATCTGTTTCAGAAGCGGTTGGTTGTAAAGATGGATACCAAAGAGTATGTTCCGGTTTTTGAAGTAACAACTCCGGCGTAGTCCATTGTTGGGCCTTATTCCCTGCACCTAAATCTTTATTTTTATTATACGAAATATAGATACTGTTACCTTTCCATGAGGGCCCTTGCGAATGTGCCATCAGCATTACCCAGGCATTTAAATAACTGTTCCAGCTAACAGAAGGTCCCCAATAAAAACCGGCTTCAGGTGAAGAGGCTGGACCGCCACCTTTTTCCATCGGTATCTGCAATGAAGCAACCGGTTTCCCAACGCCATTATAAGAAGCATTGAAAGCTTTTCCATCCCAACGTTTTGCTTTACCTGTCGGAGCATCTAAATCATTCAAATTTATTCGTGCTATACTTATGCATTGACCACTCCACTCTTTTTTCCGATCATAGGTTGCAGAATCATAGTTGCCGGGATAACCATATTCACCATAAAATAAATACAGATAATTGCCACTTGCAACCGCAGAAGGATCACCAACACCTCCGGCAAAGGTTACTGAAGTATTATGTGGTTTTAATATCATTCTCGGTTGAAGGTCTTCAATAAAAATTCCTTTATTCCCCCAGCTTCTGCCACCATCAGTTGATTTCATAATTCCAATTCTGCAAACTGCAGATGGTGTTGTTTCTCCTGTTAAACCTTGCGGCCATTTATTGTCAATATAGCCTTCACCAGTTGCAGAATCATAAGGAAGGGTAGAAGGATAATTTTCATTGTGATAAACTGCATACAAGGTTTTTCCACTTGCATCTTTTACATCCTGGTAAACTGTTTCGAACCATACTGCTCCATGTAAGTCTTTTGTTCCCGGAGGCACATTTTCTGGCATTTTCGGTTCTGTAAAAGCATTCGCTTTGCTACTGAATGCTTCATCTGCATTTTTTCCGTCTGCAAACTTCAAGTCTCTCGCATTTCCCCACAAAGGATCTTCCCCATATTTTCCGGGAAAGATGCGAAAAGTATCACCGATCCATGCTTCAGCCATATTGCAGTCCACAAATGAATTGAAGTAGAATTTTTCAGAAGGAATAAGAACTGCTTTTGGCTGAAAAGTTTGTTTTCTAAAAACAGGTATTACAAAAGCAGAAGTGGTTACGATGATGCATCCAAAAATGAGTAAGTATTTTTTTCTTTGCATATATAGGGCATGATAGCTGAAATTAGAGAATAAAACGCAGATTGTTTTAGTCTTTATTCTTCATGCTTCTTGTCGTTTTATAATCTTCACCCGCTGATTCTATATAAAAAAGAATTAGCAAAAAAGAGTACAAAGAAGACGGAAACTTTCAAAGTTCTTTCAGCTTTCGAACTTCTTCCCTAATGTTTGAAATGCCGCAAACCTGTCATCACCATTGCCAGGTTATGCTGCACACAATATTCAATACTATCCTTATCTCTTATAGAACCGCCGGGCTGAATGATCGCTTCAATACCTTCTGCATGTGCCATTTGCACACAATCATTAAACGGAAAAAATGCATCCGAAGCAAGTACTGCACCATGCAGATCAAAATTAAATTGCTTTGCTTTTTCTATAGCCTGTCGCAATGCATCTACACGGCTTGTTTGACCACAACCTTTACCCACCAGTTGTTTATTCTTTACTAATGCGATTGCATTACTTTTTAAATTTTTTCATACAAGATTTGCAAATTCAAGGGCTGATCTTTCTGCCGGCGTTGTTTCTCTTCCACCAACTTCTTTCCACTCTGTATAATTTCCTTCATCTATATCCTGCGCAAGCACACCATTCAGTAATGATTTAAACTGCATTTTTTGTTTTACTGTTTCCAATTTTAATTGTAGCAGAATACGATTCTTCTTACCTTTTAAAATGCTCAATGCTTCTTCATCGAATGATGGTGCTATCAGCACTTCAAAAAATATTTCATTAATAACTTCTGCTGTTGCTTTATCAATAGCTGCATTGCAAACCAGTACACCACCAAAAGCACTTTCCGGATCACCGGCTAAAGCGGCGTCCCAGCTTTCTTTTACAGATGCTCTCTCTGCGATACCGCAGACATTAGTGTGTTTGATAATAGCAAAAGTTGTATGGTTATTTTGTGTAGACGAAAACTCATTTATTAATTGTATTGCAGCTTCTACATCCACCAAATTATTATAGGATAATTCTTTGCCATTAAGCTGTGTAAATAC
>JAEZRL010000142.1 GCA_023440945.1 Bacteroidota bacterium | reverse complement strand
ACAACATCTTCTGTGCGGCCTACGATTTCTTTGACTACAGGCATGTTTCTTCCACAGGCACACGAAGATGATGAAAGAATAATTTTATCCCCTATGTTATATCTTATCAAAGGCTGATCATAATTTAAAAATCCTGTACAATACACTGTTCCTGCAACGCCGGCTTCCACAGGTTGCATATCATCATCCAACACTTCTATAATACCGGCATCAGGACTAATATGCAAACTTCCGTGTTCACATTCGCTTATCAAACCACAGGCTTCAACACCACTCCATCCATCGTACGTTTTACAACCATATACCTTTGAAAAAACGGAACGCATTTCAGTTGTAAGTTTTTCACTTGAAGTAATAACTGCCTTAAGTTGTGGTGCTTCGATATTTAATTCTTCAAAAAAACGGGCAAGAAAAAAATTACTCATCGCATAACCCGTCATGTATTGCACATGATGTTTATTCATTCCATACAAATAATTTTTTGCGTTATTCTGATTGATATGATAGGCTGAAAAATAAACCTGTTTCTCAAAAAAATTATAGCGATAAAATGGAGCTTTACTTTCTGCATCTGCAATTATTCTTCGTCCGCCAATCATTCCTCTGGGAGTGAAGCTATCAACACCAGCCCAGTTGCGAACTCTTGCTTCAAACAAAGCAAACCATCTTTGATGCATTGCATTAGAAAACAAAATTTGTGTTGGTGTTCCTGTACTTCCACTGCTGGCAAAAAAATCGCCTTTACTTTCTCTTGTTGCTGCAAGCATCGAAGACGTTCCGAATCGTCTTAATTCTTCTTTTGTTAAAACAGGTAACTTCTGAAGTGAATGAATATTTGTTTGATTAACATCGCTTTCACCTAAACCACACTTTTTGAATTTCTTATTATAAAAAGGAACCTTATGATAAGCATGAAGAAGCAGTTTTTTTAGCTGTTCGTTCTGATAATCAAGCCATTGTGTTTCAGTAAATGATTCGCGTTCTTTTGCAGCTTTATAAGCAACAGGAAAAACGCCACCAAAACGCCTGTTCTTCCACTGATAACCGTAAGCTGTTATCAAAAGGTTTTGAATAGGAATCGGACTTTTAGCATATATGTTTAGTGCTAAACTCAAATCGTACAAATAATATCAAAAATATTATCATATTACTATTAACAGCATTAAAAGTTGATTAGTAAACGATTGTGATGGGTAGGTTTTTACGGTGAAAGGCTCAACAAACAGCTTCTTAAATTTCCTTTTCCTTCAAACAAAACTTTTATTTTTACCGTCTTTCATTAGAGGTCGGTGCCCGCACCAACCGCAACGAATTCTTTAAAAAAATGACGATTCAACAAGTAACAGAAGAGATTGCGCGTTTGTTTTTCTCATTTTCAAATTCCGTTGCCAACCGCATTGAACAATTGCCTCAAAGCGGAAGCGACAGGATTTATTTCAGAATTTACAGCAGCTCAGAAACATATATCGCTACATATAACCTTAATGTAAAGGAGAACAATACATTCATTCAATTCAGCAAACATTTTAAAAACAAACATTTGCCTGTTCCAACTATATATGCAGTGAACGAAAATAAAACAATTTATATCCAGGAAGATTTAGGCACTGAATCTTTATTAAATAAACTTGAGCAGGAAGGTTATTCTGAACATGTATATGGGTTGTTCAAAAAAAGTATTGCAGCTTTGGCAAACATTCAGATAAAAGGACATGAAGGACTGAATTACGATTGGTGTTTAACAGCAAAAGAGTTTGGCAAACAAGCTATACTGAGTGATCTTTTGTATTGCAAATATTATTTTCTTGACACGCTAAAATTGCCTTACGATAAACAGGCAATGCTTGATGATTTTGAAACACTGAGCAGTTATTTAACAGAAACAGATTATAAGTTTTTTATGTTCCGGGATTTTCAAAGCAGGAACATTATTGTAAAGAATGATGAAGTTCATTTTATAGATTACCAGGGCGGAATGCAAGGCGCATTGCAATATGACGTTGCTTCCTTATTATGGCAGGCAAGAGCTGATTTAAGTGATGAATGGAAGAACAGCCTGCTGGAATTTTACATGGATAAAGCAGACGAATTATTGGATGAAAAGATCAATCGGGATATTTTTAGAAATCAATATTGTGGTTATGTTCTTATTCGTTTGTTGCAGGTATTAGGCGCTTATGGTTTCAGAGGTTTTTTTGAACGTAAAGCACATTTTCTTGTAAGTATTCCGCTTGCTTTAAAGAACCTGAAATGGTTTTTAAAGAATATGAAGATCGGCATCGAATTGCCTGAGTTCATGAAGGTTTTGAACGCTATTGTTGAAGATGAAATGATCCATCGCTTTGAACCTTTACAAGCCAACGAACAAACGCCTTTGATTGTTAAAATAAATAGCTTTTCTTATAAAAAAGATGGTATTCCCAAAGATGAATCAGGCAATGGTGGCGGTTTTGTTTTTGATTGCAGAGGCATGCTTAATCCGGGTCGTTTTAAAGAATACAAAACGCTTACAGGCAATGATAAAGAGGTGAAAGATTTTTTGGAACAGCGCACAAAGATGAACGAGTTTTTAAACAGCGTTTATAATCTTGTTGATATTTCTATTGAAGATTATTTAAAAAGAGGTTTTGATAGTTTGATGATAAGTTTTGGTTGCACGGGTGGGCAACACCGCAGTGTTTATGCTGCTGAACAAACTGCACGGCATTTGCGGAATAAATACAAAGTGAAAGTGGAATTAAAGCATTGTAACGAAGTTAATTGGGTGAAACAAATTGATTGAAAAACTGTTAAGAAAAGTACATGAGCATTAATAATATAAAAGGTTTACCGGTAAGAAAGGCAATGATACTTGCTGCGGGTTTTGGTACGCGTTTAAAACCGTGGACAGACAAACATCCTAAAGCGTTGGCATTGGTTAAAGGCAAAAGTTTATTGCAAAGAAATATCGAATACCTGCAGCAATATGGTATTTATGATGTTATTATTAACGTGCACCATTTTGCAGATCAGATAATAGAAACTGTAGAAGTAAATAATGCCTGGGGAAGCAATATAACTATTTCAGATGAAACGGATGAAGTACTGGAAACAGGCGGTGGACTAAAAAAAGCAGGCTGGTATTTTACAACTGAAGAACAATTTATATTGATGAATGCAGATGTGCTTACCGATCTCCCTTTAAATGAAATGATCGCTTATCATACACTTCATAAAGCTTTCGCAACATTGGCAACTGCTGATAGAACCACAAGCCGTTATTTTTTATTTGATGAAGAAAATAATTTATGCGGGTGGAGAAACATTCAAACCGGTGAAGAGAAAGGTCCTGTAAAAAATTTCGCAGAAGATGAAAGAAGAAAAGTAACACAGAAAGCATTTAGTGGCATTCACATTATTAGTACGGAAATTTTATCCTTATTGAATTATGAGGGGAAATTTTCGATGGTGAATGTTTATCTTGATCTGTGCAAAGAACATAACATCAAATTCTTCGACCATTCTAATTTTAAATTTGTTGATGTTGGTAAACCTGAAAGTTTATTGAGGGCAGAAGAAATGTTCTAAAAAAAATCAATTAAATAACTCAACCGGTTTTATACCAAGTCCCGGCAAACCGGTTAGGTTTATTTTTCCAAAATCATATTCTATACCGGTAGCAACATCTTCAGCTAACAATAAAGGCCCATCCATATCAACATGATCGAGTTGTGGTAAAAAATTAGCAATGGCTGCAGATCCGATGCTACATTCATTCATACAACCCATCATCACTTTCATATTTAGTTCTCTTGCTTTTTGTATCATTCTTTTAGCGGGTGTTATACCAGCACATTTTGTAAGTTTTATATTAATACCGTGAAAATGCTGATAGCATTTTTCAACATCCTCCTCAAAAACACAACTCTCATCTGCGTAAACAGGCAAAGGTGATTTTTCAAATAAAACCTTCATGTCCTTCCAACTATCTTTTGCCAATGGTTGTTCAATTAATTCAACACCCAGTTCTTTCAGTTTCGGAATTTTATCCAATGCTTCATCTAAAGTCCAGGCTGCATTTGCATCAATTCTGAAAGGTGCATTTGTATGTTTTCGTAATGCTGTGATTATTTCTATATCTTGCTCTGTTCCAAGTTTTATTTTATAAACAGGCCAGGGGTTTTCCTGCATTTTAGCAAGCATTTTGTCTATTGAATCAATGCCAATTGTATAATCGGTAACAGGAATGTTTGTCCAAGTAGTCTTCCACAATTCATATAAAGGCAATCCTTTCATCTTGCCATATAAATCCCAACAAGCGATATCCAAAGCGCAGACAAGAAAAGGATTTTTCGGAAAAAGATGATGCAGATAATGCCAGTATCTTTCAGGCTCTGTAAGAGCAAATTTTTCAACCATGTTTTTCTTTGCAACAAGATCTTCTATCATTTGCTCAACCGTAATGTTATAATAAGTAATGGCTGGTGCTTCGCCGTAACCAACAAACTGTCCTAATGATAAAGAAACAACCAACGAAGGCTGATGTGTTTTTGTTCTTCCGTTTGAAATAGTAAAGGGATATTTAAAAGGTAAATTGATAGAATGGTAACTAAGTTTCATAACAACAAAACTATTACACTTCGCTTTATTGAAAGATGATTTTTGGGATTGCAAACAAAAGCCGCCTTATTAAAAGCGGCTTCTTAGTGAGTGGAATATATTTATTGGCAGTAACAACAGTCAATAAATTATATAGCAATAAGTATCTGTACTGATTTGTAACAAAAATTTTATTCTGATATTACTTCAATACCTGGATGTTTCTTTACATCAAATACAAATTTTGAATCAGCAATAGATGCATTGGTATTTACATTAGAAAGTGTAAACTCAATTGTATTATCACTTTTGTCAATGATCTTTGCTTTTGTAATTAAGTCCTTCGCCTTATCAACAAAAACATTTACTTGTTTAAAATTCCTTCTTTTATCATTTGGCACCATTTCAATTTCATAATATTTACCTGCAGAAGAAACAAGTTTATAAGTGAAATCTTTATCGTAAAAATCAGACAATAATTTTTGTGGCGTCATTGTTTGGCTGTCTTCATCAATAGTGGAAACAGTAACTTCTTTATCACCATTATAATTCCATACCTTGCTCCCATCGCTGTAAATTTCGTTTGTGCCCTGCTTTACATAATATTTATCTCCTTTAATAAAAATCTGGCCATTAACATTACCCCGGTTAACACCCTTTCTATCTTTAGTTGTATAAGAAAAATTGGCTGTAACACCTTTGAACGTTTTTAATTTATTGCTCACATTATCAAGAATACTTTTAGCGGAGGGAGATTGGGCAAAAGAAAAACTGATACAGGCTACGAGTAAAATAAATAGTGCATAGGTTTTTTTAATCATCATCATTTTTTTGAAGTGGCAAAAATAGAGTAATTAGGTTTTTTCGACCGTTATAAAGTCAATTTGTTTAGATTGAAGTTGTTAAAGAATAATTATGCTGTCGCTGTTGCAGCTTCTCTTTTTAGGTTTAAATTAACTCAACTCTCTTGCTGCAGCCAAAACAAGCTTTATATATTGCCCTATATAACCTAATTTTGCGGTTTTTATGAAAATAGCGATCCGGATTTTATTAGCAAGCATTATTTTCTGTTCGTGCAGTTCAAAATTCGCTAAAGTGCTCAAAAGCAAGGATAATGAGTACAAATATAAAGTGGCCGAACAATATTATGCTGAAAAGAAATATGATAAAGCGCAACAGTTATTCGACCAGTTGTTTCCTTATGTAAAAGGTACAGCTCGTTTTGAGGATCTGTATTATAAATATGCTTACTGCGCTTATTATCAAAAGGATTATATAAATGCAGAAAATCTTTTTAAGACTTATACAGAAAGTTTTCCTAACGGGCCACGTGCAGAAGAATGCGAATACATGAGAGCGTTTTCTTTTTACAAGCAATCACCGAAGGTAGAACTTGATCAAACGGCTACTGCAAAAACAATCGCTTTAATGCAGGCCTTCATTAATACGCATCCAACTTCTGAAAGAAGCAAAAATGCAGAACAAATAATAGATCAGTGCCGGGAAAAAATGCAGAAAAAAGAATTTAATTCTGCTAAATTGTATTACGATCTTGGTTATTATAAAGCTGCGGCGGTTGCATACAGCACCTTAATGGATGATTATCCTGATGCTGAACATGCAGATTCTTATAAGCTGGAAGTAATAAAATCGTATTATAAATATGCACAAATGAGTGTGCCTGATAAACAAATGGAACGTTATCAACAGGTATTAACAGAAGTGGATGATTTTGAAGAGCGCTTCCCTAACAGCAGTCTTAAAACCGAAGCGGAGAACTATAAAAACCTTTCTACAAATTCTATAAAAAAAATACAAAATGAGCAAACTACGGCGACAATTAAGCGCTAATACAACCAACGTGGTTGAAACAAAAAATCTGGTTGATATTAAAGGCAAAACAGGTAATCTGTATGAATCAATTGCCATTATCGCCAAAAGAGCCAATCAAATAAATATTGCGATCAAAGAAGAGTTGCATAATAAGCTTGAAGAATTTGCTACACATACTGACAGTCTTGAAGAAGTGCATGAGAACAAAGAGCAGATAGAAATTTCAAGAGCGTATGAAAGAATGCCAAATCCTGCTATTCTTGCAACACAGGAATTTATGGAAGACAAGATCTACTATCGCAAAAACGAAGACGATCTCTTCAGATAATATTTGAAAATGGATTAGTTTAAAAAACGACAGTAATTACACTGTCGTTTTTTGTTATTTTGAGTAATCATTGTCAAAAGAGATCATTATGAACCCGGCTTTGGTAAAAGCAGGAAGCTTTTGTTGCGTCGCACTCTTGTACTGCAGAAACGTAAGTCAACCGTTGACCGTCAACAGTCAACCGAAGTTCAGAACGTTGAAGTGAGTGACACAACAGGCGATCCCACAAAGAACTGAAGCTGGTAACAGAAAATAAAAACCATAAAATAAATAATGCTGGCCGGTAAAAAAATATTGATTGGTATTACAGGAAGTATAGCTGCCTATAAGAGTATTTTATTGATCCGGCTACTGGTTAAAGCCGACGCTGAAGTAAAAGTTATAATGACACCTTCGGCAAAAGATTTTGTATCGCCGCTGGTGCTGGGAACATTGTCTAAAAACAAGGTTTATATTGACCTTTTTAGCGAAGACACCTGGGCAAATCATGTTGAACTAGGAAGATGGGCTGATGTTATGCTGATAGCTCCTTTAAGTTGCAACACACTCGCCAAAATGGCACAGGGCCAGTGCAATAATTTATTGCTTGCCGTTTATTTATCTGCGGTTTGTCCGGTAGTTGTTGCACCTGCAATGGATGAAGATATGTGGCATCATCAGGCAACAAAAAGAAATATTAAAACACTTGAAAGTTTTGGCAACACCGTTATAAATGTTGAAAAAGGCGAACTGGCAAGCGGTTTAACAGGCGAAGGAAGAATGGCTGAACCGGAACAGTTGTTACAATTTTTGCAGGAACATTTCTTCAGGAAGAAAACACTCGCAGGAAAGAAGGTCTTGATATCTGCTGGCCCAACCCATGAAGCAATAGATCCTGTTCGTTTTATAGCCAATCATTCTTCCGGTAAAATGGGTTATGCTTTGGCAGAGGCATTTTATAACGAAGGTGCCGATGTAACACTGGTAAGCGGGCCAACAAATATGTTATTGAAAAATCAGGGTATAAAATTGATAAAAGTAACCTCAGCAGAAGAAATGTTTGAAGCCTGCACTTCTGTTTTTGCCGCGATGGATATAGCAGTTATGGCTGCAGCCGTTGCAGATTATAAACCTGCTGTTACTGCTAAACAAAAAATTAAGAAAACGGAAGATAGATTTGTGCTCACCTTAACCAAAACAAAAGATATTTTAAAGAAATTAGGCGAACTGAAAAATGAAAGACAGGTTTTGGTTGGCTTTGCTTTGGAAACAAACGATGAAAAACAAAATGCTTTGCATAAACTGCAAACGAAAAATGCAGATATGATCGTTTTAAATTCCATGCAGGATGCAAATGCAACTTTTGGTTACGACACAAATAAAGTAACGGTGTTTGATAAAGAAGGAAACGTATTTGAATCAGAACTGGCATCCAAACAAAAAATTGCTGAATATATTGTTGAAATTATCATCAAGAAATATTATGACAAAGCATAGTGTCTTCATTTGCTTATTGCTTTCATCATTTATCGCAACTACATTGCAAGCCCAGGAATTGCAGGCAAAGGTTACAGTGCTTGCACAAAAGGTTCCATCCACAGTAGATAAAAGAATTTTCACTACACTGCAAACACAATTAACCAACCTGCTTAACAACCGCAAATGGACAACCGATACCTATACACCACAGGAAAGAATTGAATGCAACTTCCTGCTCAACATTAATGATGTTCCGGAAGAAAATACTTACAAGGCGACCTTAACCGTGCAGGCTGCAAGACCTGTTTATAATGCATCGTATAAATCGGCGCTTATTAATTTTCAGGACCCGGATGTTCTTTTTAAATACATCGAATATCAGCCTGTTGAATTTAATCCAAGCCGTGTTGGCGGAACCGATCCTTTAGCAGCTAATCTTACCGCAACCTTTGCTTATTATGTGTATATGATCTTAGGAATGGATTATGATTCCTTCTCCCCAAAAGGCGGTGTTAATTATTTTCAACAGGCACAAAATATTGTAAACAACTCACCTGAATCAAGAAGCATTACCGGGTGGAAAACTTTTGATGGTTTGCGCAACCGTTATTGGCTGAATGAAAATACCATCAATCCAAAATATAATACATTGCACGATGTTATTTATGGTTATTACAGAACGGGATTAGATCAAATGTATGAAGATGCAGATGATGCAAGAGAGAACGTATTAGATGCTTTATCAACGTTGCAAATTCTCAACCAGCAAAATCCAAACCTGATGTTTGTCCAGTTTTTTATGCAGAGCAAATACAATGAAATAGCAGGCATTTTTAAAAAAGCTTCACCTGAAGTAAAGGGAAGAGCGATAGAATTATTATCTCAACTGGATGTTGCAAACATCAGCCGTTACAAAACCGATCTGAAATGAGGTTATCCATATTATTTATATTTCTTCTTTTTTTTATTGCCTGTTCAAACGGTAATAAAATTCCGGATAATGTTCTTACACCGGAAAAAATGAAACCGGTTTTATGGGATATGATATTAGCGGATCAGTATATACTATCAAAAGATCCAAATCAAGATTCGATAAAGAGCCAGGCGATTGTTAAGTTTGAAGAAGTTTTTGCAAAACATAAGATTGATAAGGAAAGTTTCTATAACAGTTTCCGTTATTATGAAGAACATCCTGATCTTTTAAAAGTACTGATGGATTCTGCAGCAGCTTACGGAACAAGGGAAAGAAGTGACGTAAGCCGGCCAAAGAATAATTTTAAAGTTGAATAACATATTTGCAATAAAGCGTGATTCTAAATTTATAAATTGCCTGCCGATGAATAAAGTTTTTTCCAATGCTGATGAAGCTATTCATGATATTTCCGACGGCGCTGTTATCATGTTAAGTGGTTTTGGTTTATCAGGCATCCCCGAAAATTGTATTTCTGCACTTGTAAAAAAAGGTGTAAAAAATCTTACCTGCATCTCCAATAACGCCGGTGTTGATGATTTCGGTTTAGGCTTGTTACTACAAAGCAGGCAGATAAAAAAAATGATAAGTAGTTATGTGGGTGAGAATGCAGAATTTGAACGCCAGTTGCTTTCTGGCGAACTGGAAGTTGATCTTGTTCCGCAAGGTACACTTGCAACGCGCATTCAAATGGCAGGTATGGGAATTCCTGCTTTTTTTACCCCGGCAGGCTATGGAACCGAAGTAGCAGAGGAAAAAGAAGTACGTGAATTTAATGGTAAAAATTACCTGATGGAATATGCACTTCATGCCAATTTTGCTATAGTAAAAGCCTGGAAAGGTGATAAATTCGGTAATCTGCAGTTTCGGAAGGCAACAAGAAATTTTGCTGCGCCGATGGCCAAAGCCGGTGATATAACGATTGCAGAAGTGGAACATTTGGTTGAACCCGGCGAAATTGATCCCGACCAGGTGCATGTTCCTGGTGTTTACGTAAAAAGAATTTTCCAGGGAAGCAATTATGAAAAGCGGATTGAAAAAAGAACGGTAAAAAGCAGTTCCTGAACAAACTTTTAGTGTTTAACTTTATCCCTATTACAACCCTTTTAACTTTAATCCTTATTAAACATTTTAACGCAAGCACTGTCGAATTGCATTATTTTCACCTCATCTTTGAAACATAAAAAATTCCGGTAAATGAAAAAAAAGATTGTTTTAGCTGCATTAACACTTATCCTCTTCAGCGGTATAAAAGCACAGGTAATGTATGATACAACGGCTCCATATAAAAAAACCAAAACAATTCCAGATTTTCAAATACTTAAAACCGACAGCACCTGGTTTACCAATAAACAATTGCCTTCTAACGAACCAGTGGTTATTGTTTATTTCAGTCCTGATTGCGGGCACTGCCAGTTAACAGCACAGGAGTTTGTAAAAGATATGAATAAACTGAAAAATGTTTTCTTTGTGTGGACAAGTTATCATTCAGTCGATGAAATAAAAGCCTTTGCAAAAAAATATAAGCTTGATCGTTATAAGAATGTGGTGCTTGGTCGTGATCCGAATTATTTTCTGCCGAGCTTTTACCGGGTAAAATTTACACCATTTATGGCCATTTATGGCAGTAACGGTAAATTAATGGAAACCTTTGACCAGGGTACCAGTCCCGATAATATTGCCAGGTTGGTAAAAAAGAAATAGCTTTTCGTTAAAACCATATCAGTGATATGACCTGTTGTATTGGCCTGCCGCAGTTATATCAGGATCACGTGAAACAGGTACATTCAACTCACTTGCTTTGTTGACAATTACTGCTGCAATAGCATCGGGAATATCATATTTTGGCTCCCATACATCTTTTATCGAATAATGCAATGCACAAACTTTTTTTCCATCCTCTCCCTCAAAGTCCATAAACTTTAAGGTAACGTAATCCTGCAGTGTATTCTGCGTTATCTTTTCAGGAAATTTTTCATTTAATGATTGAATTGCAGTTCTTATTTGCTGTATAATTTCATCCTGCGAAAGTTGTTGTTGCATGACAGAGGTTTTATATTGAAAAGAAGAAAAAACCGTACCAAGCCCTAAATTACTGAAGGGACTTATTGGGAGCGTAATACATTAACACATTCTATTAATTCAATTAACGGGATTAGATTTAGTAAAATCAACTCAAAAAAATCAAATCTATAAAAACAACAGGCTAAAAGTTCCTCTTTAGGGGCGGAGGCCATGATCTCACAACCTATTTTTATACTCGAAATGATTTCTGCGTTAAAGAATGAAGTATCTTTTGGGCGAATAGAATTGTTGCAGTACAAGAGTGCGACGCAACAGAAGCAACATAGCTGTACTAAAGTCCGGTTCATAATAAAAACAATAAATTGTTCAGATGAAAAGTAAAAATCTACTGATTGCTCTTGCCTGTCTTTTTATTACATCTTGCCTGCAATCGCAGGATTTGAAATTATGGTATAAGCAACCCGCAACCGAATGGACAGAAGCTTTACCCATAGGCAATGGGAGATTAGGTGCTATGATATTTGGAGGTGCAAATGAGGAATTATTGCAACTAAATGAAGCAACATTATGGAGTGGCGGACCTGTTAAAAAAAATGTGAACCCGGAATCGAAAGAATACCTGCCAAAGGTTAGAGAACAATTGTTTGCGGGGAATTTCGATAGTGCAAGATCTTTGGTGAAACACATGCAGGGCCTGTTTTCTGAAAGCTTTATGCCGTTAGGAAATTTAAGAATAAAACAAAATTTAAACGGACAAAAACCAACTGCTTATTATCGCGATCTTGATATACAAAATGCATTATCCACAGCAAAATTTTCTGTTAACAACGTTGAATATAAAAGAGAAATTTTTGCAAGCGCACCGGATGAAGTAATTGTTATACGACTAACATCATCTAAACCAAAACAACTGAATTTAAAATTAAGTTCAAACAGTTTGTTGCGTTATCACAATGAGGTTTTGGATAACAACATTCTTGCAATGAAAGGCAAAGCGCCTTCGCATGTTTCACCAAATTATCATGGCAATACGATTGAATACAACGATCCAAACAATTGCGATGGAATGCGGTTTGAATTACTGGTTAAACCTCTAGCAAAAGATGGCAATATCAAAACAGATACTTCTGGCATCGAAGTAAAAAATGCTTCTGAAATTATTTTTCTTGTTTCTGCCGCAACAAGTTTTAATGG
>JAEZRL010000094.1 GCA_023440945.1 Bacteroidota bacterium | reverse complement strand
ACCCAAATGTATATGCTTAGCAAAGAAGGGAAATTAAATGCAGAAGCGCTCAATCAAACCTTCCCGCTGTATTATGGCATCATCGGTTTTGTAGCCGTGCTTGCTATATTTGTTGCTTATAAAAGAGAATCCGAACGGTTTTTATTGAAAGCTTCACATGCGGACGCAGAAAAGAATAATGCCTTTAATATTGAATAATGAACAATTGGTTTTTATTATACAGCACGCAAAACTTTGCAGAAGCAAGCATCATTAAAGGTATGCTTGAAGAGAATGAGATACGTGTAGTTGTGCTAAATAAACAGGACAGCAGTTATCTTAGTTTTGGTGAGATAGAAGTATATGTTCCTGCACATTTAAAGGATATAGCCAAACAACTGCTCAACAAAGCGTTGATGAATTAGAATAATAAGCGTTTTTTGTTGCCGGCATTTGTAATTCTATTTCACTTCCGTTGTGTCACTCACTTGTACATTCTTATCGCTATTCAGCTAAACAACCTTCGGAAGTTGCACCGGCTTCATATTTTGCATGAGCTTTTCTAAAGTTTCTTCTTCTAAAACTATTCTCTTTGGATTATTTGCTTCATCATATTCCCATTTTACAAGTGTTATTCTTCCTTCTGCAATTTCGATTGCTGTTACATCACCATCATTAAAACAACAGCAACCGCTGTTAAAATAAACAGGTGTGATAGCGGTAAAATCTGGCAATACTTCTCCCTTTTTTCTTCTTACCGTTATATGGGATTCTATTTCTTCGATCACCTTTGCATCTTTTGCTTTTTGTGCAAGTGCCAGTTGCCTGTATAATCTCTCAAGTAAAGTAAGCGAACCAAAAACAGGCTGATGTGTATGACCAGTTATTAGCATCAGATGCTTTTTTGTGCTGCTCCACTCATACATCATTTTATTGTGTTCAGTTTTCAACTCAACATCATAGGCAGGTGTATTTGGATTAAGATGCAGATAAGCCTGTAATGGTGCCCATACATTCGACACAAACCATTTGCTAAACCAGTTACCATCGCTTTGCAGATCACCCTGGTGACCGTGCGTAAGAAAAATATTCAGCATGTCATTGTTGATAATAGTTCTTAAAATAGCGCCTTCATAAATCGTTATTTTTTTATTGTAGATGCTTTGAAGCTGCAACTGTGCAAAAGGATCGTTATCCCAGTAAAGATCATGATTGCCGAATATCTTCATGAAGCGTTCATCCTTTGCAAATAATCTTTCACATTGAAAAGTTTTAGCGTTATTTTTCTTCACTTCAGATAAAGAATTCTCCCATAATTCTTCACTATCGCCAAGATTGATATAATAGAAATTATTCTTATAATAATATTGCAATGCACTTAAAAAGTTCTTTTCAGAAAGAACAAAATCATCTGCGTAATTTTTAGCGCCTTTATGCTGATCGGATAAAATAACAAAGCGTTCCCGGTCTGCATCAAACTCCAGTATCAGGCCTTTTTTTGTTTTACCCTCTTCTATACATTGATACAATTCTGATAAAGCTGTAAAAACTCTTTCTTTATCAGGTCTTGAGGAAAATCGGTTAGCAAGCCAATTAACAGGCCGTGTTAGTAATTTCTGTAACAGTTCTCGCAAACGATGGTTTTAAACGGAAATTATTGATTACTTTACAAACAAACCAATTGTTTTAAACAAATGGACAAAATAAAAATTCCTACCAGTTTCAACATAGAACTCGAATTTGAAACGGCGGAATTTCATAAAAGATTGTTTGCATGGATAATTGATATAATAATTCTTTACTGTTACATCATTATTGTTTCAAAACTGCTTAATTATTATGTAACAGCTAACAAACCTTCCGGTCAAAACCTGCCTTTCTGGTACAATCTTTCCGGCGTAGTTATGTTGTTGTATATACCTGTTTTATTGTATCACCTTGTTTGCGAACTAACCATGAACGGGCAAAGCATCGGTAAAAAACTTATGCGAATAAAAGTTATCAGCGAAAACGGCAGCCGCCCCGCGTTGTACCAGTTTTTAATGCGCTGGCTGCTGCGTCTTGCCGACTTTGGAATATCGTTAGGGCTTGCCGGGTTTATAAGTGTTTTGGTAAGTAAGAAAAGCCAGCGTTTAGGCGATATTGCTGCAGGTACTTTGGTTATAAAAACAAACACCAAACCTGCTTTAAGCGATACCGTTTTCTTTGAACTTGAAGATGATTACCAGCCACGTTATAAAGACGTGATGCGCTTAAGTGACCGCGATATGAACGTGATAAAAAGCATTCTCGATGCAAGCATTAAGCATAAGAATTTTGAACTGGCAGAACGCACCAGCGGAAAAATAAGAACTGTACTCAATATACAGGAATACCAGCACCCTGTAGAGTTTTTAGAAACCGTGCTGAAGGATTATAATTATCTATCCAACCAAAATTAAGAAGTGTTTTTGTGGGACGGCCTTTGGTACATTGTGGAATCGCCTGTTGTGTCACTCACTTGTACGTTCGGAACTTTGTTGAGCGACTTTTACACTGCTCATGGAGGGATGAATCTACTCTTCTACCCTTATTCTGAAATTTTCAATTTCATCTATTGTGTTGCTAAAGCAGAATAAAAGTTATAAACTTTGATACAGATGCGTCGAAGTTGCAAACTTCGCCGAGCTGGCTTTATTACTTAAATATTGAATCATCGCAAGCCTCCCCTTAATTAAGAAGCCTTCGGTTATCAAAAGGCAGCTCCATAATCGTTAAAGATGGCCTTCGGTTATTGAAGGATAGCTGTCTTTTGTTTAAAGATGCCTTCCTTTTGTTTAAAGATGCCTTCCTTTTGTTTAAAGAAGCCTTCCCTTTGTTTAAAGAAGGCCTTCGGTTATCAAAGGAACTTAATTCAGCCTTAAAGCGTTGCTGGTTTGGCTATTTTTTCTGAAC
>JAEZRL010000076.1 GCA_023440945.1 Bacteroidota bacterium | reverse complement strand
CTTGTTATTGGATGCTGGAGATGTAGGTGGATTAGATGAAATGTTATGGCACAATTTCAATCTTCGTCATGGCATCTATTTATACAAAGGTTATCTTACCAATTTTTATATCAGTCAGCGTTTCGATCTTAAGTTCACCGACCTTAATTTATTGATAGCAAGCCGCAGATAAGAAGTCTTATACCTTAGCCTTATCGCTGGCCTGGTCTCGTTTATAAGTATAGGCAGTGATAAGAGAAGTAAACGAACCGGCAGCAATGTTTCCTAAAATTGTATCAGCAAATAGAACAAAAAGTAATCCATCGTTTACATCTCTGTCCATTGACCGGGGTGCATTCATGAGATCATTATTTGAAGCGCCCATACCAAACGCCGAAGGAACGAGTATCAGAGCAGCAATAAAAGCAATAATAAATGCAATGATCATACCCATTATGGTAACAGTATGGCCGGCCATCATCATTGTTTGAGAGCTCGCATTCTCGTTTTTTTTGTTATTGAAAAATACCATGAACATAAAAACGCCTACGAGAAACAAGCCATTACCCAGATATAAAAGCCACGTTTTTGTATAGGTTTGATCATTCAAGAAAATAAACATCGGGATGCAAAACAAAATAGCACAGGAAAGACTGTATTTGAAGTATAGTGCTACTACGCCGTTTTTTTTAAACATGATAAAGCAATTTTAACATTTGAGAATATTGAAAGTGAATAAAAAATCATTCCAAATTGTCATGGCTTATCTTTTACCAAAAGCATTCCAACCTAAGCAGAGTTGTTTTTTCTCTTTTGATGATGTTTTTTATACAGGCATACCTTTCCTTTTGCATTTCAGTAGTTACTCAAAAACATTCTTACAATCAAATTTTTCATTTAAAATCTTTCTGCACAGTTATTGTTAATTAATCTGCCAAAAAAGCGGAAAACTATTTTAAATTGTGTATAACGCTACCTCATTTTGTGAATGAACTAAAAAAAGCTGTGGATTAACCTGTGGATGGGTGTGGATGAAAATTGAGAAAGAAAAAATTTTTTTTGCCGTTTTCTTATTTCATATTCGCCAACTGATGTGTTTGGATTAATAATTAAGAAACAAATAAGCAATCATTTCTTAATAAAGCGAAAGACTTATCGGGATTTTTAGGCGACTTTTATTAACCCCTTGTACAATAGAAAGAAGTGGATTTGACCAATTTAAATAAAGACAGGAAAACGAGAAGAAAACCATCTATAGACCTTAGTACGATGGTTTACGGAAAGGTTCCTCCGCAAGCTAAAGAACTGGAAGAAGCGGTTCTTGGCGCCATCATGCTGGAGAAAAGTGCTTTTGATACCATTATTGAAATTCTTAAACCGGAATGTTTTTATGTAGATGCTCACCAACGCATTTTTAAAGCGTTTAAATCATTGGCAGACAAGTCAATGCCTATTGATTTATTAACGGTAGTTGAAGAACTGAAGATAAAAGAAGAACTTGATATTGTTGGGGGTCCCTATTACATAACAAAACTTACTAATTCAGTTGTTTCCACAGCAAATATTGAAACACATGCCCGTATTATTCTTCAAAAATTTGTACAAAGAGAATTAATAAGAATCAGTGGCGAAATACTTGGAGATGCTTATGAAGACAGCACCGATGTTTTTGACCTGATGGATGAGGCGGAAGATAAGATATTTCAAATAACGAATAACTTCCTTAAAACAGATTACCGTGAAATGAGCAGCGCCTTAGCGCAGGCCATTACACGTATTGATGAATTAAGGAGCAAGAAAGAAGATATTTCAGGTGTACCGAGTGGTTTTGCAAGTATGGACAGGGTTACTTATGGCTGGCAGCCAACGGATCTTATTATTCTTGCAGCAAGACCTTCTGTAGGTAAAACAGCGTTTGCGTTGAACCTTGCGAGGAATGCGGCATTAAGCCCGATAAAACCAACTCCTGTTGCGGTATTTTCCTTGGAAATGAGTGCTGCACAATTGGTGCAGCGTATTCTTTCTGCAGAAAGCGAAATTTTACTGGAGAAAATTGCAAGAGGTAAATTGGAAGATTATGAATACCAGCAATTACATGCCAAGGGAATTAAGCGTTTAGAACAGGCGCCTATTTATATTGATGATACTGCGGCGCTGAATATTTTTGAATTCCGGGCAAAAGCGAGAAGATTAGTGCATAAGCACGGTGTAGGATTGATAATCATAGATTATCTGCAATTAATGAGTGGCAGCGGCGACCGTAACTCCAATCGTGAGCAGGAGATCAGCAATATTTCACGCAACCTGAAAGCGCTTGCAAAAGATTTGAATGTTCCCATTATTGCGCTGAGCCAGTTAAGCCGTGCAGTGGAAACAAGAAAGGAAAGCAAGATGCCACAGTTAAGTGATCTGCGTGAATCAGGTGCTATTGAACAGGATGCTGATATGGTAATGTTTATTTATCGTCCGGAATATTATGAAGTGATGAACAATGAAATGGGTGAAAGCACAAGAGGCGAAACGCATATTCGTATTGCAAAACACCGTAATGGTTCCTTGGAAACGATTAAGCTTAGAGCATTATTGAATATACAAAAGTTTGAGGAATGGGATGGAGATAATGGATTTAATGGTATGATGGGCGGGGGTAACTGGAAACCTTTAGGCCCTTCCACCCCACCTGCTGCCGGAGATGAAGGTGGCGGAAGATTTTTTATCCAGAAAGGAAGCCGCATGAACAGCGGTGAATTTGATGAAGGTTTTGATACCGATGCGCCTTTTTAATGGGTTATTTTAAGTTGCTTAAGTCATAAGCAATGAGTTTTGAGAAGCGGTTACATCCTTTAAGCGATAAAGAATTATCATTCGGTGAGAAATAATTTTTGAGCAATAAGAAAGATTAGCAAAGAGCCTAACCCTGAAGTGAGTGACACAACGAAGATGCCATGAAATACTGCAGTTGGTAACAGAAAAAATAATCCTACTTTTTTACTGCTTATTAAATCGTAACGATAATTTTTTCCAATTGATAAACGGGAAAAGCATAAACGTTAAGCCGGGATCGAAAAAGCGATTGATAACAAATTCGGTTATCAGCAAAAACAGGCAAAAAATTAATAGTATTTTGTTGAACGCAGGTGTGAAAATCTTTATCCCTAAAACTGCAAACAGGCAATAAAACCAAGGCATTACGGTAGTTAATACTTTATCTCTCCATGTATAATCTTCAGCCTTTGGTTTTATCATGTAATGATAGAAAGGCGTGTGAAAATAATCGTACCATCTTACAAAATAAGTAGCAGCATAAAGAATTATCAGCACAACAATAATGTTCAATAAAAAATCAAAAGCTTCGCTGAATTTTTCTTCTTTCTGAAAGAAAAAAGCAATAAGTAAAACAATGTAAGCGGTAAGGGGAATAGGCACTGCTCCTGTTATTACGTATTGCGAAATTCCAAATAAAACAGCCGTTATAAAATGTACAATTAGCCATAACTTTTTTGAAGGTGAAAACAGCATAATAAGTAAAGAGACGGAGAAAATTATCTCGAACACCATTCGATACGATTTGAAATGCTGATCCGAAAGTGTGTTAAGATAAGATGGCAGTTGCGCTTTTGTTTCATCTGTAAACAAATGCTGCGAAGGAAGGTGATTGGTTATCATCCAGTAAGCAAAAACGATGAACATCCATACCAAAAGCACCCGTAAAATTAATTTTCGGGATAACGGGGTGGCAACAATTTCAGGGGTTATGGTTTGTTTAGATGACTTCATGCTGTAAATTGTTGAAAGAAAATGGTTTTAACAAAAGAAGGGGCTTGTATCATTTTACCCTACTTGTTTTTAGCCTACTTTTGCATTTGAAACCGGGCATAATAGATTTTTAACAACAGAAAAATGAAAATGCAAGGTTTAACCCGGCCTTCAAAGAAACAATAAAAGAAATTTTCAAGTGAAATTTAAGTTTATTTCCAAATGAAGAAAACCCATATCGTCGGACTCGTATTAATCGGTGTTGCCATTGCTGTGTTAATAAGCATGATGGCAGATGTTACCACTTATGAAACAATTGCTTCTGCCAAGCAAAAAGCCGGTAAAACAGTTACGGTGATTGCTAAGCTGGATAACAAGTCGCTTAATTATAACCCGGCAGTGAATCCCAACTACCTCACATTCGAGGCGGTAGATACCCTGGGTGACAGGATGAAAGTGGCGTATTATTACGAGAAGCCTTACGATATGGAAAAAAGTGAACGCATAGTGCTGAAAGGAAAAATGGAAAATGGTGTGTTCCAAATAAGAGATCAAAAAGGGATTTTAATTAAATGTCCTTCCAAATATAAGGATGATCCGGATGCGGCACGTAAAAGTCTCAATGAACAAACAAGCAAAAGATAACTTCACTTCTTCATAACGCTTACACGTTAAATTAACTTCTGATGAACTATATAGGTGAACATTTACTTCCGGGTCAATTAGGGCATTTTTTTGCTGTTCTTTCTCTGGTTGCTTCACTTATTGCCACTGTTGCTTTTTTCAAAGCCAATAATGTTGCTATAACCGCCGAAAAACAAAGCTGGTTAAGGATTGCGAGAGTTTCTTTTTTACTGGAAACAGTTTCGGTAATTACGGTTATAAGCTGTATTTATTATATTCTCAGTCATCATCTTTTCGAATATAAATATGCCTGGGAACACAGTGACAGATCACTACAAACGAAGTATATTCTCAGTTGTTTATGGGAAGGACAGGAAGGAAGTTTTTTATTGTGGAGTTTCTGGCATTGTGTGCTGGGTTGGATATTGATATGGAAAGCAAAGAACTGGGAAGCGCCGGTGATGACTGTGATAAGCTTTGCGCAGTTTTGTCTTGCTACGATGATCATCGGTATTTATTTCTTTAATATAAAAGTTGGAAGCAGCCCGTTTTTATTGTTACGTGAGGGGGACCTATTAAATGCTCCTGCATTTCTCGATCCTCAAACAGGAAATATTCGTGCAGATTATCTTAGCCTCATTCATGATGGAAGTGGCCTGAATGCGCTTTTGCAGAATTACTGGATGGTAATACATCCACCGGTTTTGTTCCTTGGATTCGCATCAACCATTGTTCCTTTTGCCTTTGCTTTTGCTGGATTGATGAACAGAGACCAAAGCTGGACTAAACCTGCGATTCCATGGACGGCTTTTTCAGTGGCGGCTTTAGGAACAGGCATTATGATGGGTGCTGCATGGGCTTACGAAAGCTTAACCTTTGGTGGTTACTGGGCATGGGATCCGGTTGAAAATGCTTCACTGGTACCGTGGCTGGTTTTAGTTGCAGGTTTACATACCAATCTTATTTATAAACATTCGGGGTACTCACTCAAAAGCACTTACCTTTTTTACATACTTGGTTTTGCGCTGATCTTATATTCAACGTTCTTAACGCGAAGTGGTATTTTAGGCGATACTTCTGTACATGCTTTTACGGGTGCAGATATGAATACACAACTTTTGCTTTTCATATTTGTATTTCTGCTGCCTGCACTATTTCTTTTCTTTAAAGAGAATAAACATATACCTGATATTCATAAAGAAGAAAATACTTACAGTCGCGAATTTTGGATGTTTATCGGCTCGCTGGTTTTCTTTCTGGCAGCTATCATCATCATTTTTAAAACATCGTTCCCGGTTATTAATAAATTATTTGGAACAAATTTGGCTCAACCAGAGGATGTAGAATTCTCTTTCAATCAAATACAAATTTTTATTGCCGTTATCCTTGGTATTTTAACTGCTGTAACGCAATACCTAAAATATAAAGACACACCGAAAGCAACTTTTGGAAGAAAAATATTATTACCTACAGCTATTGCTCTTGCAATTAGTTTGCTCATTACTTTCTTCGGCAATGTAAATTATGACAAGAAGGGAATCGGTTTTCTTATTGCTATTCATCTTGCCATTTTTGCTGCGGTATATGCAGTGGTTGCGAACACGTCGTATATCTGGCAGGGATTGAAAGGAAAGATAAAAGCTGCCGGTGCCTCAGTAGCACATATTGGCTTTGGATTGGTTTTGATAGGCATACTTATTTCATCCAGCAAAAAAACAATTTTGAGCTGGAATACAACAGGTATAAGTCCGTTATCGCAGGAAGATAATCGCATTGTTGGTGCACCTGCTGAAAACCTAACCTTATTTAAGGGCGTAGAAACGGATATGGGGCGATATCTTGTAACTTATGTAAGAGACACACTAAGCGAAGTAGATCGCAACCGGTACTTTGAATTAATGTTTAAAAAGAAAGATGGTTCTGAGCAATTTCATCTTTATCCCGACATTTTCAAAAATAACAAAGGCCAGGAAGGCTCTGGAGCAAACCCGGATTCAAAACATTATCTTGATAAAGACATATTTGTTTATATAACTTCCTGGAACGATACCAATAATGCAGAAGATACTGCTTCTTTTAGACCTGTTAAGGTTCGTGCCGGTGACACATTGTTTTACTCCAATGGTTTGATGGTGTTGAATAAAGTAGATGTAAACAAACCTGATTTACCTAATGTACAGCCTGGAGAAACAACTATGTCTTTGGATTTGACAGTAATATCTAAAAACGGAAGCCGTTACCCGCTTACTCCGCTTGTTGCTGTAAGCGGCAACAATATGCGTGTTATCCCTGATACCGTTGCATCGCAAAGTCTTGTCGTTAAATTCAATAAAGTGATTGATGGTGATAAAGGAGAGCTTGAATTAGGTGTAAAAGAAAGTGCTGCCGTAACGAGTTTGATTACTTTGAAAGTATATGAATTTCCTTTCATCAATGTGTTGTGGATAGGTATTGTTGTAATGATGGTTGGATTGGCGATGAGTATTATTCAACGTAACAGGAAAACAAAATCCGGCGTTATAAAAAATATCAGAACAACAACTAAAACGCCTGCAAGGGTGGCGCAATAATTTTGAAGAAGCTGGGAGACACAAGTTAGAAGATGTAATACAATTATTTCTATTTTCTAAAAATCAATGCAAGTATTCTTGGAATGGTTGAACGATCATTATCATCAAAATACTCATTCACTTCTTCTATTATTAATCCGGTTTGTTTTGCAGCCTGTGTAAAATCTGAAACATGATGATTGTAGCAGGAAACAATTTGTAAGCCTTCTTCAGTTTCAAACCTTGCTTTAGTTCCGGTGTATTGCTTAAATGGATGTAGTTCTCCAATGTACAAACGACCATTTTCATTTA